>NZ_WHJC01000088.1 GCF_009295725.1 Clostridium tarantellae | reverse complement strand
GATTTAACCTTGCACCATCTACATTATTTTTTATACTTTCGTAACATTCACGCTTAGGCTTATTTCATCCTTACGTTGTAGTTAATGTAGCTTTAGGAACTTCCAGCAGTTAAAGGAGTTTTAGGTAGAAGTATCTACCACTCTACGCTCTTTACGAACGTAGGGAGCTTTTTATCAAAAATATATTTGACTATATTTTTAACAACTATTTAGTTGCTCCTTCTCTTGCCCATTGCATAAGTTCAAGCCAAGTATCTCTATTTGCAAAACTTTTCCCAGATTTTTTTTCTTGAAAGATAGTTCTATCTGTTCCGCCCATTTCTTTGAAAAGATCAATTTGTCTTGTTAATTTTTGCTTTTCAGAAGATACTCTTGCGTAATAGTATATCATTTTAATTTATTCCTTTCTAAATAAGTTTATATAAATATTTTATTATATTGTGACTTATTTTGTAAATAAACAATTATTTTAGTGGAATTTTCAACCTTATAAAGTATTTAAAAATATTTTATAAAAAATAATCCCAAAAAAAATCTCATTTTTCAAAAAAAATCATATTATGATATTAAAAGAAGAAATATTAAATATTTCAATAAAAAATTTATAATAATAATTAATAAAATTAAACTTTTAATAATTTTATATTAAATTATCAATTATTAAATTAAAATTGATAAAAATTTAAGGAGGATACTTTATATGCAACAAATTAAGGATAAAAGTATATTGCCTCATTCTTCTGTTTTAGAAGATTTAAGTATGATAGGAGAGCTTTTTTCTATTGCAAATGTTGAAGGGCCTCAAATATCTAAAAGTAATTTTGATGCTATAGATGGAATTTTAGAAAATGGAGCTATATTGACAATTGATAATAAAAAAGTAATAAATATTGGAGGAATCAATGATGGTTCCTATACAATAAATTTTAATTCACCAGAAACTGCAAATTATAATGTAACTATAAAATATTCTTGTATTGATGGAGATAAACCTTTAAGAGTAGATATTAATAATGAATTTAAAACAGTTTATCATTTGCCAAAAACTGTTGATGATTCGGAAGATTCTGATGCAATATTTACTTTTAAAGCAAAATTTTATGAAGGAGAAAATAAAGTTAAATTTCATGGAGATGGAATTAATGTAGCTCCTAGTATATCAAGCATTAATTTTAATATTTTAAAATCATTAGGAACTTATAATTTGATGACTGTTAGTATAACTGAAGATGATAAAGAAAAAATAAATAATTCTATAAAAGAAAGTCCTATTTCAATAGGATCTTCTCAAGTTTTTAATGAAAATTCATTAAATCAAAATATTATGGAAGAAAAAATTGAACCAATAGAATTAAATTTAACTGTACCGTATGATGGTATATATGATTTTTCTATTCCATATATGGGCTTGGATAGTCATAATTTAAAAATTGAAGTAAATGGTATTGAAAGCGATATTTCGTCATATTTAAATATGCATAGTAAAGATGGAACAGTTGTTAAATTATTTTTAAAGGGTGGAGAAAATTTAATTAGAGTATATAATTAAAAAATTTATGTAATATTATAATATTTAATATAAAATTAAGTAGTATAATATATAATGAAGGTGTTGCAAAATGATTATTTTATAGTCTATTGGCAACCCTTCTTTTAATTAGAAAAATTTAAATTGAAAGGAATTTTGGTAAATAATATGACTAAGAAAATTTTAATAAATAATGCAACTATTCTTACTATGAATAAAAATAAAGATATAATAGAAAATGGTGTTGTTTTTATAGAGAATGATAAAATTGTAGATATTGGAAAGGAAGAACTTAAAAATAAATATAAAAAATTAGAAAATTTAAAAATTATAGATGGTGAAAAGGGAATTTTAATGCCTGGTATGATAAATTGTCATACTCATGCTTCTATGATTCCTTTTAGAACTTTAGCAGATGATTATAAAGATAGATTAAAAAAATATTTATTCCCTTTAGAACAAAAGTTAGTAAATAATGAATTAGTTTATATTGGTGCTAGATATGCAATTTCAGAGATGCTATTAAGTGGAGTAACTACATTTTGTGATATGTATTATTTTGAAGATGAGGTAGCAAAAGCAGCTGAGGAATTAAATATTAGGGGGATATTATGTGAGACTGTATTAAATTTTTCAGCACCAGATGCAAAAGAGCCTTATGGTGGATTAAATTATGCTGTGGATTTTATAGAAAAATGGAAGAATAATGAACTTATAATTCCAGGGATAGCCCCTCATGCTCCATATACTAATAGTGATGAAAGTTTAATAGAAGCCTTTAATATTTCTAAAAAATATAATGTACCTATAACCATGCATATAGCAGAAATGGATTATGAATGGAATAAGTATATAAAGGAATATGGATTAAGTCCAGTGGCATATTTAAATAAATTAGGTATATTAGACTCTAACTTTATTGGAGCCCATAGTGTGCTAGTAAGTAATGATGATATAGAAATACTTAAAGCAAATAACGTAGGCATATGTCATAATATAGGTTCTAATGCTAAAGGTGCTAAAGGGGTTATGCCTATATTGAAAATGAAAGAAAAAGGTATAAATATAGGATTAGGAACTGATGGTCCAATGAGTGGTAATACTTTAGATATATTAACACAAATGCCTTTAGTAGGAAAAATACATAAATTATTTAATAAAGATAGAACTATACTTCCATCTATAGAATTGATAGAACTTGCTACTTTAGGAGGAGCAAAAGTATTAGGTATGGACAATAAAATTGGTTCTATAGAAAAAGGAAAAAAAGCAGATGTAATACTTTTAGAAACTGAGTCTGTAAACATGCAACCAATATTTGATTATTATGCTACTATTGTATACTCAGCTAATTCATCAAATGTGGATACAGTAATAGTTAATGGTAGAGTAGTAGTTAGAAATAAAAAATTAATATCTGGAAATTTTAAAGATATAAGAAGTGATATGATAAATCTAACTAAAAAAATTAAAGAAGTAATAGAAAAATGATAAATTAAAATTAGGTTGTCTTATAATAGACAACCTAATTTTATAGCTTTTAACAGTTTATTTATTGTACTTTTTCTACTTTCTTAAATTTATAAAGTAGAAAAAATACAAAAAAGTATAAAAATATATAGGAAAATTACAATATGAAAATATTTAAATAAGGTAAAATTATTTTGTAAACGATAAACAAAGAAAGAAGGTTGTAATATGGGAGATGCTTTAGGCATGATTGAAACAATAGGAATGGTAACAGCAATAGAGGCAGCAGATGCAATGGTTAAGGCTGCTAATGTTCATTTAGTAGGATATGAAAGAGTTGGAGGTGGACTTGTTACAATAATGGTTCGTGGTGATGTAGGAGCAGTTAAAGCTTCTGTGGATGCTGGAATTTCAGCAGCGGAGCATATAGGAGAAGTAACTTCAAGTTATGTAATTCCTCGTCCTCATAGTGAAATTGAAAAATTACAAGGAACAATTACATCAGTACCAACTCATTTATTATAAATTTATAATATTAAGTCATATAAAAATATAAGGTAGAGTTTAAGATAACAATGTATTAAATGCATTATAAAAAAGATTGAAGAAAATAATTTGAATTAAAAAATGAAAAAGTAGATGAAACCTTAGGAGGAATATCATGGGACAAGAAGCATTAGGAATGATTGAAACTGTTGGTCTAGTAACAGCAATAGAAGCAGCAGATGCTATGGCTAAAGCAGCTAATGTAGATTTGGTAGGATATGAAAATGTTGGTTCAGGATTAATTACTGTAATGGTTCGTGGTGATGTAGGAGCTGTAAAAGCAGCAGTTGATTCAGGTATAGAAGCTGCACAAAAATTAGGTGAAATAGTATCTACACAAGTAATAGCACGACCTAATATGGATATTGATAAAATAATAGCTAATTATAAGCTTTAAAAATAATGTATATTTTACAAATAATTGTATAGGTAAAAAATTAGGAGGGTTAAAAATCATGAAACATCAAGCATTAGGTATGATAGAGACTAAGGGTCTGGTAACAGCAATAGAAGCAGCAGATGCTATGATGAAAGCTGCCAACGTAGCATTAATGGGTTATGAAAACATTGGTTCAGGAATGGTTACAGTTATGGTTAGAGGAGATGTTGGCGCAGTAAAGGCTTCAGTAGAAGCGGGACTTGAAGAGGGTGAGAAGATTGGAGAAGTTATAACAGCCCATGTAATAGCTCGTCCTCATACAGATATAGAAAAGATTTTAGCACAACATAATTTAAAAGTTGAAGAAGAATTAGATTAATTAAATATATTGAATTTTATAGAAGAATATTGAGAATTGATATGAGAATTTTAATAGAAATGGGTAGTACTTATTAATAGAGAAGGAGAGGTATACAATGGAATTTGCAGATAAAGATTTACAGTCTATTCAAGAGGTAAGATCATTAATATGTAAAGCTAAATTAGCTCAGAAAGAATTAGCTAAGTTTAATCAAGAATCTATAGATAAAATAGTTAAAGCTATGGCAGAAGCAGCTTTAGAAAAGGCAGAGCAATTAGCAAAAATGGCTGAAGAGGAAACTGGTTTTGGAAGATGGAAGGACAAAGTTATAAAAAATACTTTTGCAAGCAAATTTGTATATGACTATATAAAAGATATGAAGACTATAGGGATATTAAATGAGGACAAGGAAAAGAGAATAACTGATGTAGCTGTTCCAGTGGGAGTTATAGCAGGACTTATTCCATCTACTAATCCCACATCTACAGTTATATACAAAGCACTTATTTCTATTAAAGCAGGAAATAGTATAGTATTTTCACCACATCCAAATGCTAAAAAATGTATATTAGAAACTGTAAAGATTATATCAGAAGCAGCTAGACTAGCTGGAGCACCAGAAGGATGTATACAATGTATGACAATTCCTACATTAGAAGGAACAGATGAACTTATGAAACATGAACATGTTTCACTTATTTTAGCTACTGGTGGTTCTGCTATGGTTAAAGCTGCATATAGTTCAGGGACGCCTGCTATAGGAGTAGGTCCTGGAAATGGGCCAGCTTTTATAGAAAAATCAGCAGATATAAAATTAGCTGTTAAAAGAATTTTAGATAGTAAAACCTTTGATAATGGTACAATATGTGCTTCAGAACAATCTATAGTAATAGAGGAATGCATAAAAAATAAAGTAATAGAAGAATTAAAAGAACAAGGTGCATATTTCTTAACTGAAGAAGAAGCTAAGAAACTTGAAAAATTTATTATGAAACCTAATGGAGCTATGAATCCTAAAATAGTTGGTAAAAGTGTTCAAACTATAGCAAATTTAGTACATATAAATGTACCAGAAAATACTAGAGTTTTAATAGCTAAAGAAACAAGAGTTGGACATGAGTATCCTTATTCAAGAGAAAAACTTGCTCCTATTTTAGCATTTTATTGTGAACCTAGTTGGGAAAAAGCTTGTGAAAAATGTATAGAAATTTTAAATAATGAAGGAAAAGGACATACTTTAGTAATTCATTCTAATAATGAGAATATAATAGAAGAATTTGCATTAAAAAAACCAGTATCAAGACTTTTAGTAAATACTCCAGGAGCATTAGGAGGAATTGGAGCTACTACAAATTTAGTACCAGCACTTACTTTAGGATGTGGAGCAGTGGGAGGAAGTTCTACTTCAGATAATATAGGTCCTATGAATTTATTAAATATCAGAAAAAAGGTATATGGTGTTAGAGAGTTAGATGATTTTAAAAATAAAAAAAATATGGTTGATATAAATCTTTCAACTGCTGATATGAGATTTAATAATTGTGATTTAAAAGTTGAAAATATTGATACAAGATTTTTAGAAGAAAATTTATGTGCTAAGAATAAAGATGAAAGATTTAAAAAATATGATGAAAGATTTACTGAAGAAAGTTCATTAGATACGAGATTTAATGAAGATAAAAACAATTTAATAAAAGGTGAAGAGATTAATAAATCAATCAAAGAATCCATTAAAGATGAAAATAAAAAAGAAGTAACTGAAGAGCAAATAGAGCAATTAATTAAGGACGTATTAGCTTCATTAAATAGCTAAGAAATTTAAAATAATGAGCTTTATTGAAAAACTAATGATTTTAAAGGAGTGAAATTTAATGTTTAATGAAAATATATCACCTAGAAGTAAGGTATTAAGACAGAGGTTTTTATCTAAAGATTCTGGTATTTGTACAGAAAGAGCTGAAATAGTTACAAAAGCATATAATGATTTGTTGAGTGAAGAAATAGTGCTAAAAAAAGCTAAAGTTTTAAGCAAATTATTAAATGAAATGACTATTTGGATAGGAAAAGATGAATTAATAGTAGGTAATCAAGGAAAAGAGCAAAGACTTTTTCCTATGTATCCTGAATTTTCAAATAAAAGAAAAGAAGGAAATAAAAGTTCTGCTTATGATTTTATTGCTCAAGCTATTACATGTAAAGATGGAGTTTTTTATTCTCCAAACTATAATTTAGTTTTAACTAAAGGATTTTTAAACCTTAAAGAAGAGTCAACTAAAAATTTAGCTGAAATAGGTGTACCTAAAAGTATGTATGAGGTTGAAAAGAGAAACTTTTGGCAAGCAGCAGTAATTGCTTGTGATGCAGCTATAGATTTTGCTAATAGATTTTCTAAAAAAGCCTATGAGTGGGCACAAACTGAAGAAAATATTTATAGAAAAAAAGAGTTATTAGAAATATCAGAAATTTGTAAAAGAGTACCGGCAAATAAAGCTAGAAATTTTAGAGAAGCATGTCAATCATTTTATTTTATTCAATTAATTATGGGTATTGAATCAGGAACTTCTGCTGTTGCACCAGGTGGTTTTGATAAATATGTTTTTCCTTACTATGATAGTGATATAAAGTCTGGAAGATTAAATGAAAAAGAAGCTTATGAACTTGTAGAATGTTTATGGATGAAGTTAGCAGAAATAAGTGAGATTAGAGAAGATGAGGGATTTAAGGGATATCCAATGTTCCAATATGTTTATGAGGGTGGAACTTTAGAAGATGATAAGATTATCATAAATAATTTATCAAAAATATGTTTATCAGTAGCAAATAATTTTATGAAGGAAGAGCCTAAGCTTTGTATTAAATTATTTAATAGTTTTTTAGGAGAAAAAAATACTAATAAAGTTGATGAAAATATAATAGATGATAATCTTTCACCAAGAATAAGAAGATTAAAAGAAAACTACTTAAAAGCTAAACCAAGTGTATCTATTGAAAGGGCTAAAGCATTCACAGAAGTTACAAAGCAAAATCCTGGAATGCCTTTGATAATTTTAAGAGCAATGGCATTTAAAAAAGCTTGTGAAGAAGCACCATTATTAATTCAAGAGGATGAATTAATAGTTGGACATCCTTGTGGTAAGCCAAGAGCAGGGGCTTTCTCACCTGATATTGCTTGGCGTTGGGTAAAAGATGAGTTAGACACTATGAGTACAAGACCACAAGATCCTTTCATTATTAATGAAGAGGATAAAAAAGTTATAAGAGAAGAAATATTCCCATTTTGGGAAGGTCGCTCTGTAGATGAAGCTTGTGAAACACAATATAAAGAAGCTGGTCTTTGGTCTTTCTCAGGAGAAGCTTTTGTAAGTGACCTTTCATATCATCAAATCAATGGAGGTGGAGATACTTGTCCTGGATATGATGTAATATTAGTTGAAAAGGGTATAAATGGAATTAAAGCTGAAGCTGAAGAGAAGTTAAATAAGTTATTGATGGAGAATCCAGATGAAATAGATAAAATTTATTTCTATAAAGCTTCAATAATAACTTGTGATGGAATAATAGCTTATGCTAATAGACTGTCAAAATATGCTATGGAATTAGCTATGAAAGAAACAGATTATAGAAGAAAAGAGGAATTAATAAATATTGCTAAAGTAAATGCAAATGTGCCATTAAATCCACCAAAAACTTTCCAAGAAGCATTACAATGTGTATGGACTATTGAGTCATTATTTGTTATTGAAGAAAATCAAACAGGTCTTTCTCTTGGACGTTTTGATCAATATATTTATCCTTTTTATGAAAACGATATAAAAAATGGTAATATAACTAGAGACGAAGCGTTAGAAATGATTCAGTGCTTTTTAATTAAATGTTCAGAAATGATGTGGTTATCTAGTGAACTTGGTGCAAAATATTTTGCTGGTTATCAACCATTTATTAATTTAACAATAGGTGGACAAAAGCGTAGAGGGGGAGATGCAACTAATGATTTAACTTACTTAATTATGGATGCAGTAAGATTTACAAAGGTTTATCAACCATCATTAGCTTGTCGTATACATAACCAATCACCACAGGAATATTTAAAGAAAATAGTTGATGTAATAAAAGCAGGTTTAGGTTTTCCAGCATGTCACTTTGATGATGCACATATAAAAATGATGTTAAGAAAAGGATTTGACATAGAAGATTCAAGAGATTATTGTTTAATGGGATGTGTTGAACCTCAAAAATCAGGACGTATTTATCAATGGACTTCTACTGGTTATACACAATGGCCAGTGGCAATTGAGTTTGTACTAAATCGTGGAGTTATGAAATGGCATGGTACTAAACAAGGTATAGATACTGGTGATTTAAATCAATTTGATACTTATGAAAAATTTGATACAGCTGTTAAGAAGCAAATAGAATATATTACCAAACTTTCAGCTATTGGTACAGTTATAAGTCAAAGAGTACATAGAGATTATGCACCAAAACCATTAATGTCAATCTTTGTTGAAGGATGTATGGAAAAAGGCAAAGATATAACCCATGGAGGAGCAATGATTAATCATGGACCTGGATTAATTTGGTCAGGATTAGGAACATATGCAGATTCTATGGCAGCTATTAAAGAATTAGTTTATGATGAAAGAAAATATACATTACAACAAATTAGAGATGCTTTAGATAAGAATTTTGAAGGTTATGAAGAGCTAAGAAGAGATTGTTTAAATGCTCCTAAGTATGGCAATGATGATGACTTTGTAGATAGTATTGCATCAGATTTAATAGATTATACTGAAAAAATTCATAGAAAATATAAAACATTATATTCTACTTTTAGTCATGGAACTTTATCAATTTCTAATAATACTCCAATTGGAGAAATTACAGGAGCAAGTGCTAATGGACGTTTAGCTTGGACACCGCTTTCAGATGGTATAAGTCCAACTCAAGGATCAGATAAGTTTGGACCAACTGCTATTATAAAATCTGTAAGTAAATTAAATGTAGAGGCTATGAATATAGGAATGGTTCATAACTTTAAATTCTTAAAAGGAATTTTAGAGACTCCAGAGGGAGAAAATGGATTAATAACTTTATTACGTACATCATCTATATTAGGAAATGCACAAATGCAATTTAGTTATACAGATAATGAAATGTTAAAAAGAGCTCAAAAAGAACCAGATAAGTATAGAGATTTAATCATACGTGTAGCAGGGTATAGTGCATACTTTGTAGAATTATGCAAAGAAGTTCAAGACGAGATTATAAGTAGAACTATGTTAGAGAAATTTTAATAGAGAGGAGAATGCTTTATGGAAGTAGAAGTACTAGGAAGTAAAGAAGCAATTAAAGCTCAAAAGAAAGCACAAGCCAAATTTACTAAAAAAGGTTCTGTTATGGGAATAGTTTCAGCAATTACCTTTGGATTTTATAGTGCTGTATTGGGTGTAGCTTTAGCCATGGGACCTTTTACAGATGAAGCTAGTTTATTAGTAGCCCCTTTAGTAGGGGCTGCCATGAACGATAGCTTAGCAGCTTTATGGCTTTTAATTTATAATACAATTCAAGGAAGATCAAGAGAAATATGGAGAAGCTTAAAAACATTACCAGGTCTTATAGTGTGTTTAGCAGCTTTGTTAGGAGGTCCAATTGCAAATGCAGCTTACTTACTTGCAATTCAGTTTTCAGGGCCAGCTTATGCAATACCAATATCAGCACTTTGTCCAGTAGTAGGAGCACTTTTAGCTAGGATTTTCTTAAAGCAAAAGGTTACTAAGCGTGTAATGCTAGGAATAGTAATGTGTGTTACTGGTGCTGTTATTATAGGATATACACCTCCAGAAGGTGGAAGTATGCCATACTTTGTTTTAGGTTTAATATGTGCTTTTGTAGCAGCATTTGGTTGGGGCGCTGAAGGAACATTATCAGCTTTTGGTACAGCTTTAATAGATCCTAAAGTTGCTATAAATATACGTCAAGCAACATCTGGAATAGTTTTTATAGTAGTAGTAGTACCTATAGTTGGAGGATTAACTATGTTTGGTAAAGCTATGGTGTCACCTGCACCTTTAGTAATTATAGCAGTGGCAGCTTTGGCAGCAGCAGTATCTTTTCTAACATGGTATAAAGCAAATAGTATGTGTGGAGTTGCACAGGGAATGGCATTAAATAGCACTTATGTACTTTGGGGAATAATATTTTCTTATTTCTTAGGACAAGCTGAAATGACAACTACTTTAATAGTAGGAGCTATATTAGTAACTTTAGGAGCAATGCTTGTAGCTATAGATCCAAGAGAAATGTTCTCAAAAAAGGAGGCTTAATTATGAGACAGAAATTACCTATGAGATTTCGTATACTACATTTTTTTACAGAAGTAGAAGAAGCATCAGTATATGAAGTTTTAAAAGGTTTAAAAAAAGAATATGGAAGTGAAAAATTTTTTAAAAAAGATTTAATGATTGAAGATCTTTTATCCATGAAGGAAAATGGTTTAATTGATTCTAAAAGATTAGAACTTGTTAATGATGAATTAAACGTTTATTACAGTATAAATGAAGATGGAAAAAATTTATTGAAAAAATATCTTCCTAAAGCATGGAAATCATAATAGAAATAGGGTGACAAAAGATGAAAGTTAAAAGTAAAGGTAAGATTTTTAATATACAAAAATATTCTATTTATGATGGACCAGGAGTAAGAACAATTATATTTTTAAAAGGATGTCCCTTAAAATGTAAATGGTGTTCAAATCCTGAAGGCTGTTCATTAAATTATGATGTTATGTATTCTAAAACAAATTGTAAAGATTGTGGAATATGTATAGATGTTTGTCCTCAAAGAAAACATATTATGAAAAATATAAACTCACAGTTTCAACATGAAATAGATAGAACTATAAAATGTATAGGTTGTAGAGAATGTGAAAAAAAATGTCCTCATAATGCATTACATATAGTTGGAGAAGAAAAAACAGTAGAGGATATTATGGATATTATTGAACAAGATAGTGTATTTTACTTAACTTCTGGCGGTGGAGTAACCCTTAGTGGAGGAGAAGCTACAGCACAAGGAGAATTTGCATTAGAAATATTAAAAAAATGTAAATCTAAAGGTATTAATACAGCTATAGAAACTTGTGGATATACAGATTGGGACCTTTTAAAAGAATTATCTAATTATGTAGATTTGTTTTTATATGATATTAAGCATATAGATTCAGAAGAACATAAGAATTTAGTAGGTGTTCCTAATGATAAAATATTAAAAAATATTGCTAAATTATTTCATATAGGAGCTAATATAAGAGTTCGTATGCCACTCATAAAGGGCTTAAATGATTCAGATGATGTACTTATAGGAACTATGAAATTTATTAAAGCAATAAGTAAAGGAAAAAATTTAAAGGGAGTAGATTTGTTACCTTATCATAAATTAGGTATTAATAAATATAAAGAATTAGGAAGAGAATATTCTATTAAAGAAGATTTAACATATACTCAAGAAGAATTACAAAAAATAGAATATCTTTTAAAAGATTTTGATTTGCCTATTAAAGTGATAAAACATTAAAAAATAAAGCAAGCTTTCTACTATCAATTTTTACATAATATAATAGTAGAAAGCTTATTTTATTTTTTATTAATTAGAGGATAAAATTTTATGACTTTTATCAATATGCATTTTTCTATATTTACTTGGTGTAACTTTAATATGTTTTGTAAAAACTTTGCTAAAATATGCTGAATCTGTAAATCCTGAATCAATAGCTATTCTATAATTAGTATAAGAAGTATTAACTAATAAGGAGCAAGCATTGTTTACTCTTAAAGTATTTAAATAGTCACTATAACTAATACCAATTTCTTTTTTAAATAATCTACTTAAATATTGAGAGTTTATATG
>NZ_WHJC01000087.1 GCF_009295725.1 Clostridium tarantellae | reverse complement strand
TTTAAGGGGCTACGCCGCATTTTTCTATAGACTTGTCAAGTTTTTTCTGAAAAAAAGAGCAAGATATATTTCTATACCTTGCAATTCTAAAATAAACAATATAACTTTTCTTAACTTAATGACATTGCTTAATTAATAAGTCCTTTTTAAAAATTTTAATACAAAAAAAATATTTATTTAGCTCTCTAATTTTCAATATTACTATAAAATTATTAACCAAAAATTAAAATTTTCATCACAATTTTCTCTTATGTAATTTATAATTTTTAGTTGTTTATTTTTAATTTATGAACAATTTATTTTAAATACTGATGTTAAAAAATTTCATATATAACTCATATTATTTTATATTTATTTGTATTTTTAAAATAATTTTTGCTCATAAAAATCTAATTTCTCTTTTAATTTTTATATTACATCAGCGATAAATTTAATTCATTTTAGTGTAAAAAATTCAATCTATAATGACATTAAATTAATATTTTTTTTAAAAATAAGGTAATAAAATTTATAATTTATTTTTTTAACATCTGTAATTTTAAAAACTAATTTAGCTTGTATTTAATCTTATTATTTGATTAATTTATTTCTATTTATAACATTAATTCCTATTAAATTTGATTTTAAAATTATATATTAGAGTAATATTTTTTCATTAAACTTTTTCTTTTTTTAGCTTAAAAATTATTTTATTTTTATATTATTTTAAACAAAAACTATACAATTTTTATTTGTTTTTTGTTTAAATTCCTCTTATTTTTAGAATATAAAACTTGTAATTTTGTGGGTCAGTTGTGTGTTTTTCGTGTGTTTTTTGTGTGTCAAGCGTGGGTCAGTTGTGTGTTTTTTTATACTTTCATGTACCCATGGAAATCCTAGGCACTGCCTAGGTCTCCACCTTGTGTGGGGACAATTTCCCCTTATGCTCTACCCCAATAAAAAGATTAACTATTTTTTTATACTAAAAATTATTTTTATAATCCATTATTGGGTGAGGGAATAATTCATTTTTTTCTTATTTTCAATCTAAAAAATTCTTAAAATTTATTAATGGTTCCAAAAAAGTATTAATAAAAATTATATATTTTAAAATCATATACTCTACATTTTATTTTAAAATATGTTTATTAAATTTTACAGTTAGTTATGTTTTTTTATTTTTTTAGATAAAATTCTTTTTATTAATTTAAATTTTTTTCTCTTTCTTAAATACTTTTTATAGTATTTAATTTTACTTTTTTTAAATTTTTTAAATTTTTTATTGATTAATTATTTAATAAGATAAATGATTTTTTAAATTTATTTTTCCTTTAAAAAAGTAATAGACTTAATCTGTTTTTATAAGATTAAGTCTATTACTTTTAATTATTCATCCCAACCTAACAACTGCTTTTCTAAAGAATCATAATCATATTCTCGTTGAGAGTAATTAGTAAAATTTAAAGTTTTAATATTTTCATTTTCAGCTTTTGTTGCTGCTATTTCATCTTTTGTTTTTAAATTTTCTAATATACCAGTAAGAAATTTTACAGGAGCTTTAATTTTTTCTCCTTCTTCTTTTTTACCTATAAGAATGTTAATAGCTCTATTAAATATATCTTCACCATAGGCGTTTAAATTTCTTTCTAACGTTTTAGCTGATATTTTTATTTTATTTATTTGTAATTCTTCTATAGCTTTCATGGTTGCAGATGATACTATTTCTTCAACATCTACAACTGGAACATTTGTTGCCACTTCTTTAGGTGTGTCCGTTATACTTATTTGTTCTTTTAAAAGTTTATTTTCATCTCCATCACTATCTATTTTTTTAAAATTATAATGGCGTGGTTCATGATCTTCTATACAAAAAGTTATAGATACTACTGATCTACTAACTTTATTTTCTGTAAAAGAAACATCCATATTTAATTTTTCATTAATTTCTTTTATAGCTGGATTAAGAACTTTCTTTTTAAAATTCCCATATACATCATAGCTTGTACCTGATTCTATTTCGCAAATACTTTTTAATTCCTCTAAAGTATATGTATATATAACTTTCAAATTAGGTTTACTCCAAATCCTTAACATTCCATATACTCTTTGAGTATAATATCCTTTAGCTCTTCTAACCATTTTTAAATCTATAGGAGAGTATCCAATTTTATTATATTCTATTAATGCTATATAAACTTCTTCATGCATACTACATATAAATTCGTCTGTTATTGGATTATATTCATATTTACTTATTAAAGTAGCTCCAATACGCTTATTGTTTATCTTAAATCTTATTATTATTTTCATAAATCTTTCTAAAATTAATGATATGCCATCAATAGTATTATTTCTAGTATCTTTAATATATGTTTTTATTTCTTCTCTACTCAATACAGCCTTTCTCATTTTAAAATCTTTAATAAATTGACATCTTTGTAACAAAGCATCGAATAACTTATATTCAGATGCAGTTAATTGTTCACTAGCACTTGCTAATATTATACTATTAGGTTTAAATAATACTTCATTATTCATATTGTCCCTACCTTTAAACTAAAATTATAATTATTATTTTACAACTTAGTACCAATTTTGTAAAAGGTACTATTTAAAATGTAAAAGGTACTATTTAAAATGTAAAAGGTACTATTTAAAATGTAAAAGGTACTATTTAAAATGTAAAAGGTACTATTTAAAATGTAAAAGGTACTATTTAGGCTTTAAAAACTTAGCATTCATGCCTGTTTGAAGCATGTCTAAATACATTAAATACAATTAAATACATTAAATACAGTTTAAATACTACTACAGTATAAAATGTTGTGGTTGTATTTACTATAATAAATTTAAAAATATAAACATTAGGTTTTAGCTTGAGTTTTTATTTTATATTTTGATATTCTATTACTTAGAATAATTATGAGATGGGGTGCTTATTATTAAATATTTAGATTTAGATTCAAATTATAAAAGAAAGCTTAGTGGTAGTATAAATAATTTCATAAAATCATCTATATCTTATAATAACTATAAATCTATCAAAACTACTGATATTTATAAGGAATGGCTTGATTGTAGTACTGAATTAGAAGATAGTATTCGTTATTATTTAAATAAAGGTCGTATTTCTAAAGAATTTGCTTTGGATAATGAACTTCTACAAGATATTGAAGCTCTTTTTAAAGTTAGATTAGAAAAAAGTGTTGCTAATTTACAAAAAAAGATTGATACAGAAATGGCAACTGAAAAACAAATTAATTATGCTAATAAGCTTTATAAAAAAATTAATGGTACAGATGGACCATATAAGCTAGAAACTTACACAAAAGCTGAAATAAGTGTTATTATTCAAGATTTACTTACACCTAATAAAGGTACTGCTAAAGTTATTGATTTTTTAAGTTATAAAAAAGATAATTAAAGAATGTGTAATGAAAATTTTTAAAAGCTTGTTTTTCTATATAAATTTAAAATAGAAAAACAAGCTTTTTAATATAATTTATATTTTTCTGAAATTATTATATTATTTTTTTGTACTATAATGCTTTAAAGTGCCTAAAACCTTCTTAAAACGTTTTTTATATCTATATGCAAGTATTATCATTAAATAAAATAAAACCTTTTAAAATGGGTTTTGATTCATTTTAAAGTGATTTAATTATTTGCAAACTTAAATTAGGCTGTAAAGTTAATACCACATCAAATTAAGAACATATCACATATACAATTTCTGATTTTTGAACTGTATTAAATTTAATAATTTTATGTTTTAAAAGTGCTTAGATTTAAGTTTACATATGTTTTTTATATAAATTTTAAGAGATTTTTAACAAGTAATTATAAGTAATACTAAGTGTTACTTATGGTATACCTTGAAAAACATTAAAGTACTACTAAAGTAATTCTAAGTAGTGCTTATAATATTATAGCTTTATATTGTAAAGCCTTTTCTATAACTTCTTCATCAGAAAAATCTGTCAAAAATATTAAGTCACAAATTTCAGGGTCTAAAACATTTTGCTCAATAATAATTAATTTTTTATCTAATACTTCACTAGTTTCGCCTTGTTTAGGATGTCTGATTTGATTAACTAATTTAACTAATTCTTTTTTAGTAAGTTTTTTATTCATAAAACTTCACTTTCCTTAACTAATATTTTTTATAAAATCTCTCATTAAACTATACCTTGAAAAACATAAAGCACTACTAAAGTAATTCTAAGTATTGCTTTTATTTCAACTTAGTTAAATTGTACATAGAGTTTATATTTAAAATATAGTATAAAACCTTCTCTAACTACTACCACTACTTTTAATTCATATTGTTATTTACTTTTCTAGTTTTAACCTTAAATTTAAGTGTAATATAACTAAGAAAAACTAATAATAGCATATATATTGGTATTATGATATATGCTAAGTTAATCATATCATATGCTTGTAAAAAGAATATTAAAGATTTAAATGGTAATGTTGTATAAATAGCAATAAAACCCATGCTAGACAATATAATACCATTCTCAGGTGTACTACCTGTAATGAAAGAAAAATCGTTTAAGTTTAGAAGATAAAATGTAAGTAGAAACATAATTATTGCTAAAAATATTAATACTGATTTAAATTTTACTTTAAACAACTTTATTAATATTAAGAATAATATAGTAAATAAAATTGCTACCCATATATAATTTTCTAAGTAAAAGGGTATACGTTCATCTTTCACAAGTAATGCCGCTATTATCATATTTATAATAGTGGTAATAAAGTATATTATCAATATTTTATACTTGTCCTTTAATTTTCCTATCAATTGACACTCTCCTTTTTTACAATAAAATAAGCTTATAATCAAATGATTATTTTACTATAATAACATATTAATTCATCAAACATTTCTAATTTTGATTTTAGAGTATGAGATTTCGTTGGTGCTCCATTATAAAATTAAAGTACTACTAAAGTAATTCTTAGTAGTACTTTAATTTTTCAAGGTATATAGGATTATATACCTTTTTTTGTTATAATCAATATAGAAAAATATGTAAATTATATTTTATGGAGGATGAATGTATGAGTGGTTTGGGATATGGATGGACAACAATTGTAAAAGTAATAAACAATACTGATAAATCAATAAAAAATATTAAATTTATTTATAATTCAGAAGAAATAAGTGTAAATGTAAAAAATATAAGGGGTAGAGTCCTAAAAATGCGGATTTTACCCTTTAAGCAAAATTAAGCTAGTAAATCCAATGGTTGTAGCGATTTGAGTATTTCATTGACAAACTATCAAATCATAGATTTGTTAAATTTAAAAATTGTTGTGGTATAAGTCTATTAGGACACCTCAAAGCATTGATTTTACTTAACTTGGTTATTGTTCCAATAGGGTAAACTTAATTAAAACAAATCATCAAAATTATTTCTTAACGGGTAAAATCCGCAAAAATAGGATGCTACCCCAAGTTAATCTTTTAGACCTAATTTTTCTAAAAAATAAAATAACATTTTTTCTTTTCTAGTTACTATTCTAGCTTCACAGGTCATTCCTGCTTTTATTTTATTTTCTTCTCCTTTGTGACTTGATAAAGAATCTTTACTTACAGTACCTACTCCAGTATAGAAAGCAAGTCCATTTTTAGTATCCATATTAGAATCAGCACTTAGATTACTTACTAATCCTTCTAAAAAGCCATATTCTTGATATGGTAGTGAAGGGAAACTATATTTTACAGATTGTCCTGTTTTTATAGTTCCTATATCTTTATCTGGTATCATTAAATCTATATTATAGCTGTTGTTATCAGGTATTATATTTCCTACCATGGCTCCTGGTTGTATCATCATACCTGGTTCTAGTTGTGCTTTCATATCTAAAATACCATCTGTATTGGCTTTTACTTCGCAGTTATTTATGTTATTATTTATACTTTCTAAAGCAGTGTTTATTTCAGTAATTTTTTCTTTATCGCCTTTTATACCATCTTCAATTTGACATAAGATAGTATTTTTATTTTTATCTAAAGATAACTTACCATCTTCATTTATTTTATTTAAGTTGGTATCTATATTATTTAGTTCATTGTTTAATTCATTAATAGAGCTTTGAACTTTAATAATAAAGTCTGCTTTATTCTTTTTTATCAAAGTATTGCTATTATCAATTTGTTCTTTTATGCTATTTAACTCTTCTTGAGAAGCTCCTTTATTTTTCGAAGCATTATATAAGCTATTTAATTCACTTATTTTCGTATCTATTTCCTTTTGTGAAAGCTTAAAGGCTTCAAACTGAGAGCTATATATGGTATTTTTCTCAGTATAATCTGTATTGTTATTTACTGAATTTATTAAAGAATTTAATGAATTAATTTTACCATTTATTGAATTTTTATTGCCATTTAAGGCTTCAATATCAACAGAATTAGTTTTATTACTTGCTTTATAGCTTTGAAATTTGTAATAATAACTTTTTTCACTTTCATTATCTTTATTAAAATAATTAGTATCATCCTTTACTGATTTAGATAGCTTGTTTAAATTATCTACATCAGCATTTAAAGTATTTAAGCTATTGTCTAGTTGTTTTTTCTTATCCATTAATTCTGGTGAAGTTATGGAATATAGCACATCACCTTTACTTACCTTTTCTCCATTTTTAAATTTTATTTCCTTTATGGTACCAGGAACTTCATTAGAAATTGCAAAAATTTTATCGCTAGGGCGTACTATACCTGAAACTTTTACTATTATTTCTTTTTCAGAAAACCAAGACCACATAAGAAAAGCTGAAATTAAGGCTATTAATATATACATAAATATAAGAGTGAAAGCATGAGGTTTTGACTCCATAATCTCTCTACCATCTGTAATATCATTTATATCTACAATTTTAAGCTTCATTCATAGTCACCACCCTTGCTTTTTCTACCACATCAAGTTCAAACTCTGGTAATTGATCCTTCCAAAGGTTATAGTATCTACCATGTGCTTTAAGTAGTTCCCTATGAGAACCCTGTTCTAATATTTCTCCCTTTTCTAAAACATAAATGGTATTACATCTCATTATGGTACTTAATCTATGTGCAATTACTATGGTTGTTATACCTTCACTAAACTCATTTATAGTTTTCTCAATGGCTTTCTCTGTTATAGTATCTAAACTACTTGTAGCTTCATCCATAATAAGTATTTCAGGCTTTCTAAGAATAGCTCTTGATATGGATAGCCTTTGTTTTTGTCCTCCTGAGAAATTAGAACCATTTTCTTCAACTAAAGTGTTATATCTTAATGGTAATGAATTAATAAAATCATGGATTTGAGCCTTTTTACAAGCATCTATAATTTCTTCATAGGTTAAGTATGGATTTCCTAAAGTTAAATTTTCTATTATAGTTCCATTAAACTGGAAAGTTTCTTGAGATATATAAGCAATTTTATCCCTTAGAGCCTCTATATTTATATCTTTTATGTTATAGTCATTTATAAGAATTTCTCCCTTTTCACACTGGTAAAAATTCATTAAAAGTTTTGCTAAAGTAGTCTTACCTGAACCACTCTCTCCAACTAAAGCTATTTTTTCTCCATTTTTTATATGTAAGTTTATATTTTTTAATATTAATTTTCTTGTACCATATCTAAAATCTACATCTTTAAAGGTTATTCCTCCATTTAAAGTAGCAGGTTTTATTTTTTTATGTTCATCCATGGATTTCTCTAAGTTTAAATCAAGTATTTCACCTAATCTGTCCCCTGCAACTATAGCTGTTTGTAAGGTTGGTTGAAGATTTATAATGTTTTCTATAGGATTTAAAAAGTATGCAAGTAAAGCATTAAATGTTAAAAGCTCTCCAAAGGTTAAATTACCTTTTAAAACTTGAACAGTTCCTATCCATAATATGGCTATGCCAAAAACTGATTTTACTCCACTTTTTAAAGAACCTTGAAAGTTATTTATAGAACCATTTCTAAATACATTTTTTATTAGCTTTATAAATCTCTTTTCAGTTTCTAGATTAACTTCTCTCTCTGCATTAAAAGCCTTTATAGTTTCTATACCATTTAAGGATTGAACTAAATAAGAGGTAAGTTTAGCATTACTCTCCATAGTTTCTCTATTAACACTTTCAATTTTGCTTTTAAAAATAAATACTATTATTCCATATAAGATTAAAGGAATTAATGTTAAAGAGAATAATAAATGATTCTGTGAAAAAAGAATAGCTCCTCCTACAATAACCATTAAAGTATCAATCATCATAGTAAGGGTTACTCCTGAAATAGCATCTCTTATTTTAGAAGCATCATTAAATCTAGAAATTATCTCTCCCACTTCCCTAGTACCAAAAAAATTCATAGGAAGATTTACTACATGGTCATAATATCCTAACATTAAAGGAATATCTAACTTTTGCCCTAAGTGTATAAAAAGTTGAGTTCTAAAAGCTTCTGTAATAACCTTAAATAACACAAGAATAATAAAGGCAATAGATATAGTAGTTAGGGTATTTGTTAAATTATTAGGAACTATATCATCTAATAGGAATCTAAAATAAAAAGAACCTATAATACCTAATAAGGTAATTAATATAGAAGAAACAAATATATTAGCAAGTAACTTCTTTTGAGGTTTTATTAAATCAAAAAACCTTGAAAATAACCCCTTAGTTTCATTTCCTTTCTTAAATTGAGCAGTGGGAGTCATAATTAATAATACCCCTGTCCAAATTTGAAAGAAATCACTAGGGGTATACTTAACAATTCCCTTACCTGGATCTGCTACTATAATTTCTTTCTCACTTATTTTATGAATTACTACAAAATGCAAAAGAGTTTTATCTATAACTACATGAGCTATAGCAGGTAAAGGAATTTCACCAAATATATCTTCAGTTTTATTTGCTTTAACTCCCTTAGCTGAAAGTCCTAAATTCTCAGCAGCCTGTATTAATCCAAAAGCACTAGTACCTTCCTTATCAGTACCAGCTACTTCTCTTATTTTAGATATAGGATACTTAAGGCCATACTGCTTACATATAGTTGCTAAACAGGCACATCCACAATCTTTATAATCATGTTGTTTTATACAATGATATTTTTTAAAGAACATTTTTATCTCCTATTTCATTTATTAATTTATATTTCTTAATTTATACTATATTATAGTAATTATGTTAATTTTATTATAAATAATATACAAAATTATTACAAAAAATATATTTAATTGTAATAATTTTGTTATCCTTTTCATTTCAGGTCAAAAAAATGCAATTTCAGGTCAAAAAAATGCAATTTCAGGTCAAAAATGTAATTTTTATGCTAAATTGTGATATATTTGTGTCGGGAAAAATTTTAAAATCAAAATATTTTAAAAATCGGAGGATTTGAAATGAATCTAAAAAATTTTGATGAAATTAACTTAGAACAATTACAAAAAATTAATGGTGGTAGCCAAGAAGATTATAAATTTGGTCATAAAGTAGGCAATACCATAAGATGGATAGGCAAAGAACTTTGGTATAACACAATAGGTGCTAGACCTGTTTATTAAATTATTGGAGGTAAATTCATATGGAAATTTTAGAAAATCAAACTCTTGAAACAATTAATGCTGGTACTATAGTAGGAGAAGTTTATAGAGAAACAAAAGAGATTTATAGAGATGTTAGAAAGAATTGGGATAATATGCAGGATTTTGCTAACGGATTTATTGATGGAATAAGAGGAAAATATTAAAAATATAATAAAAAGGGTATTAAAAATAATACCCTTTTTATTATGGAGGAAATTTAAATGAAAAAACATTTTTATACTTTTAAATTATTTAATTCTATTTTATACCTACTTAAATATTTATGTACTTTCTTTATAATTATAATTATTACATCATATTTACAACTTTATTTTAATCTTAATGATGATAACAGTTTTACTATTTGCTTGATATTATCAATTTTTTGTTTTTATATTCTTTTAAAATTAGAAAAAAAATCTCCTGTAAAATATTTAAATTTAAAAACATTTAAATTTAAATATTTTTATTTAATAATACTATTATCATTAAGCATAGTATTATCAGACTTAATTTTTTTACCGATTTTAGAAAAAATATTCCATATTCAAGTTCCTAATAATAATGGAATTACATTTTACAGTTTTCTTCATATAGCTTTTATAGCTCCAATATATGAAGAAATTCTTTTTAGAGGAATAATTTTTACAAAATTAAAGCAAAATTTCCCAACAATTGTTGCTATATTATTGCAAGCTATTATATTTGGACTTTTTCATGGTGGTTTAATTTTAAAATTACTTTCTACAACTACAGGAATAATTCTAGGGATTATATATAATTATACAAATAATTTAACAATAGTAATTTTAGTTCATAGCTTTTTAAATATATTTTTAGTAATATTAAATTTATTTGCTTTTGATATTAATCCTATTTTTTCTATATTTTTATTATTAAGTATATTTGTAGTATTTATTAATAAATTCAAATTATTATATAATAAAAAATATTCATAATTAAATAGCTATTTTAGGAAAAATAATTCACAATTAAATCCTAAAATAGCTTGTTTTTTAACTTCTAAGTTTTTCAATATCTTCAATAGGCAAGCCTGTTTTTAAAGATATAGTCTCATTATCTAAAATATCTAATAGATTTTTTGCAACTTCTAGCTTTCCTTCTATTTTGCCTTTTCTTTCTGAATTTTCTAATGCTGATATTTCATCATACATTGCTTTTTCTCTCATTCTATATCTTGCTATTTCTTCTTTATCCATACTTAATTTATATAGTTCACTTTTGGCTTTTCTTATTGATTCATCTGTTAGTTCAATTATTCTTACTGCTTGACTTTCAGGTTCTTTTAAAAACTCTACCCATTTTAAAAGTGAATCTATATTTTCAACTTCTTTTTCTGAATCTATTATACCTAGGTCTTTTGATTTAGGTAATTCTAAGAAATGAATTTCTTCTATATCAGTTAGTTCTTCATTTGTTATAACTTCTTTCATTCTATAAACATTATGAAATCTATCATTATCTAAATATTTAAAATTTAATATGTTTATACATACAGTCCTTGCTAATTTAGAATAATTTTCAGTGCTTTGAAGCTGATCTGAATATATTTTACTCCAATAATATAAAGTTCTTTGAATCATATTATATTCATTACTAACTTGAACTTCTATATTTATTAACTCACCTTTATCCGTAGTTGCTTTAATATCTAATCTACTAAATTTATCGCTTAAATACTCTTTATCTATATCATTATTTTCAATTTTTACATCCCTTATAGGATCTTTAGGTTTAATTACTGAATTAAGAAAAGATATTAAAGAGTCTTTGTTATTTTCAGAACCAAATATTTTTTTAAAGACAAAGTCCATAGTTGGTTTCATTAAAGTTCTTAATGCCAAATTACTCACTCTCCATATAATATTATTAAATTAACGTCTTGTGCTAGTTATTTTGAAAAAATAAAAAATCCAACATATTTTCTGCTATAATTTAAGAATTACCACAAACCAAACTATAGGAGGAAAATATGTTAGATTACAATAATTATTTTATAGGAGAAATAGAAAATTTAAAAGACTTTTTTACAATAACTTATGTAATTATAGATGATATTTACAATAAGTTAATTCCAAATAAGGTTAAGCATAGAAGGAATGTAAGTGATAGCAAACTTTCTGATACAGAAATTATTACTATAAGCTTAGTTGGTGAAGCAATGACTATAGATTCGGAGAAAGCTTGGTTCAATTTTGTTAAGAAAAATTTTAAAGAACTATTTCCTAACATTGGAGATAGAAGTAGATTTAATAGAACAAAAAGAAACTTATATACAGTAATTTATGAAATACAAAGTAAGTTTTTTTCAGAAAATAAATTTGGTGACAATTCTATAAGAATTGTAGACAGTATGCCTGTTCCCGTATGTAATTTTGGTAGAGCTTATTTTAGTAAATCGTTTAAAGATATTTCATCTTATGGTTATTGTGCATCTAAAAAAGAAAGTTATTTTGGTTTAAAATTACATGCATTAATTACTACAAAAGGGTTTATAACAGACTTTATATTAACTGCTGCTAATGTCGACGATAGAGATGCTTTATGGGAATTAACAGAGTCTTATAAAGACATTAAAATCATAGGAGATAAAGGATATGTTAGTACAGAAATAGGTAAACAACTTGCATTAGAGCAAAATATTTCTCTTTTAGCATTACAAAGAAAAAATAGTAAAACACAGTTTCCTAAG
>NZ_WHJC01000086.1 GCF_009295725.1 Clostridium tarantellae | reverse complement strand
CAAGGCGTTACCCTATCATTCTACCTTTCGTAATATCAGTTCTAATAATTTTATAAATTATTAGGCTAGTTTTATAGTAAACCCTCGCTTACCTTTGTCTAGCAACAAGTCGCACTTTCATATTCATTATGATTTTTATTTATATGAATAAACTCTTTAATTTTTTCACTTTCAACTATCGTCATATCCATATCATTTATTTTTTTGTCTTTATTATTTTTATTGTTTACTTTTTCTTTTGATTTATTATATTCATAAAAAGAATTTTTAAGTTTTTCTGTACCTTCATAAGTTGTTTTTGCAGCCTGATTTAATCCTTTTAAAAATATTATAATAGCCTTTCTTATATATTTTCCTATAACTTCAACTCCTTTGTCTACAATTACTGCTGATTTTTCGCCCACTTTATCTATGTCTCTTTTTAAAACACGTCCAGTAATTCTTCCTTTAGTTGAAAATTTATCTTTTTCTCCAGGTTGTTTAAAAATTTTTTCTTTTAAAATTCCTATGAAAGTACCTGTAAGTTCACTACTTTTTTTAACTAAATTTCCTATTAATTTTATTCCTTTATCAACTACATTTCCGCTAAAACCCATATTAATATTCTTCTCCTTAATAAATTTCGTTTATTTATTCTTTTAATTTTATATTATATATTATGTAATATTTGTTCAATACTTGTAAAGCCAATCTATTTTATATTATTAAAATTGCCTCTAAATATTTATTTTAGAGGCAATTCTTATCAGTTAATTATATTATTATATATTTTCAATTAAAAATTCATCAATTATGCCTTTAAATGCTTTACTTAAACTACCTATTCTATTTAATGGGAATATAAAAGTACCCACTTTCCCTCCATTTTGCATATTGATAGTATCTTTCAAAATGTCATTTACATAAAGTTTAATTTCTTGCAATCTGCCTACTAAAGTTAACTTTACCCATTGATTTTCTGGTAATTTATAATTAAAAGAATAATCATATCCTTCCCTTGAAAATCCTAAATTCCCTGTTACTTTCTGAACTGCTTTAAAAATACTTATTGAAGATTCTAATAATATTTGTTCACTATAATCCCCATTTGCATCTTTATTAATCCACATAGAAATAGTATACATTGGTCCTTTATTATTTATTGGAGTTTGTATATAACTTGTTTCACCATTTAATTTTATTCCTTTTCCATTCTTACCTAAAACCAAATCAACATTTTTTCCAATTCCATTATAATTATTACCTGAAGTATCTGCTATATTACTTATATTAATATCTTCAAAGGTATATTTAATTATTGTATTTGTCATTGATTTTACGTTATACCTTAAATTTGAATTAGGAATATCACTTAATTTTTTACATATATCATTAAATTCATTAAAAGTTTTATTAGTTTTTCCTGCCCAAAGCTTTTCAGCAACAACCTGTGTAGCTGGTAAAGCTCTATCATAAATATCTAATTCACAAATACCATTAGCTTTTTTACCTATCATATCATTCCAAACAGCAAACATTGCTCCAAATAATTGAGGATGATTTTCCGAAATACTATAAGCTCCAAAATTATTTGCATTCCAATTTTCATATAAATTTTTAATATCTAAATAATCTCTATAATATCCTGCTAAAGGTACTATATATAACTGACTATCTATACTATTAATAATATTATATCCTCTATTTATCATATCTTTAGCATCTGCCCAAATAAGGTTCCAAATATTCATTATTACGCCATCACTTATTATAGAAGTCTTTCCTGGAGTCTTATTTAAACTTCCCCAAAGTCTTGGCGTAATTCCATATTCATCTCTAATTTGTTTTAAATAATAATTAGTATATCCTCTAAAACTATCTATTTGTTCTGCACTTCCAAAATACTCATCTGTTCCAATGTGAAAATTATTATATCCTAAAATTGGATCATCTCCACCTAAATATTCATTAAATAAATTATCCACAAATCCATAGGTTTCAGGGTTTTGTACATCTAAATGATCTCTACCTTTACCTGTTCCTAAAGCTAATGATTCATTATATTTAATAAATGATAATGAATGTGCTGGAGTATCTAATTCTGTTATAATCTGTACTCCATATTCTTTAGCTAACTTAACAAAATTACTATATTCATCTTTTGTATAATATCCATCTGTAGCTGTCAATCCTGGATAGGTTTCACATTCTAATCTAAATGCTTCATAATCTATTCTCCAAGTATCTTCTGTTATCCATATATAATTATCATTTATATGAATTTGGAATTCATTCATTTTATACCAAGCCATAACTTCTAAATACTGCTTTAAATAATCCATAGTAATAAACTTTCTACCTACATCAAGCATAAAACCTCTAGATTTATATTTAGGATAATCTCTTATTATACCTTTAACTATATTATTATATTGTTTTAAAATTTGTAATATTGTTCTAGTAGAATAAAAAATTCCTGTTTTTGATATTGCTTCAACTCTTACATAATCAGTTATATAAATATAATATCCTTCTTTTCCTATTCCATTATCTTCACAATATAAAGTAATATAAAAATCTCCCTCTTTAGGATCTCCAATAACTACTTGTATATCGTTTCCTGTAATTTCTTTATAATCATTTTTAAACTTAATTGCTATTTTATTCAAATCTTCACTATAATCTTTATCAATAACTATTCTACTAGTGTTCGTTACATAAAAAACACCATTACCTGAAACCCATTCTCTTATATTAGGTATTACATTAGGTTTTTCATTTGTTCCTTCATTTGTAGAATATGCTCCTGGTACTAATATATCAAAATCTTTAGTTAAATATCTTTCTTCATTATCTGAAACTTTAACGGTTATGATAATTAGTGTATCAGTTAATGGAGAATATATATTAGCTTTTTTATCTATTATACCATTAAAATTTGTTCCATCTATCTCTATTTTAAAGCCATAAGGAACCGCTGGTAAATTTAATTTATTATCTCCTTTTTTTACAGTAAAGCCTTTAATTTCTCCAATAATTTTAGCCACATCATTAGGAAATTCTCCATTATATATTTCAACTTCATATATAGATACTGTATACCATACAGCTGGATTATTTTTTTCACAATAAATTCTTACATATCTAGCATTTTGTTTGGAAGTTAAAGAAACCGCTTCTATTCCTCCTGTACCATTAATAGTTCTATAAACGGAAGTCCAAGTATTAGCATCATTTGAAACTTCTATTCTATATATTGTTGCATTAGCTCCCTCCCAATATATTCTTACCTTATCAAATTCAGTTATTTTTTCTAAATCAATATAAATCCATTGCTGTCCATTATTAAAATTTCCACTTGACCATCTTGAATTTTTTGATAAAGTATCTCCATCAGTTATATAATTTGCAGTTAATGTGGAAGTTTCATTTGCTGAAGATACAGCTTTTTTATTTAAAGCTAAATTGATATTAGATATATCTGTTACTGTTGTTACTGTTGTTGTTACCTCTTGCAAATTAATGTTAATTTCACTATTAATTCCAATAACTGCATCACCTAAAGGATTACTTAATTTTAAAGTGAAATTTTTTGGTGTAGTTATACTATTAGTATTTATTATAGTTATATTAATTACTTTTTCTTTTTCTCCATCACTAAATGATAACGTACCTGACCAGGGTTGATAATTTACTCCGTTTAGAGCAGTTCCAGGGAATGTTCCATAATCAATTTCAACACGACCTAAGGTTCCACCTTTTCTTAACACTTTAAAAGTAGCAACTCCAACATTTTCATTAAAAGTATATTCTTTTTTTTCTATTTCTAATAATCCAGCACCATTATTATTTAAAGCAAATATTCCATCTATAGATGCTGCTACTCCTCTTGCATTTGCATTTTTTCTTCCTGAACATTTAATTAATATGCTATGATTACCATTAGTTAAATCCGTGCTTTCAAAAACTATTTGCTTTCCAATTCTTATATCACTATATAAATCTACATCCATAAAAGAATTATTATCTATTGAAACTTCCATTATTCCATGTCCTGGATCTTTTGTTGCTATCATATAAAATTTAGTTCCAATAAAATTAACAGTTGCAGTAGCTCCTACTTGTAAAGTCCAATGAGCATCTTTATTATAATTATCATTATTTGTAAGAACTTCATAATTCCATCCACTACTAAAATTAAATTCATTTATTCCAGTTCCCATACTTCCATCATTTATAAAGCTTAAAGTTTTTGGTATTTCAATAAATATACCATCTATAGATGCTGCTACTCCTCTTGCATTTGTATTTTTTCTTCCTGAACATTTAATTTTAACTTTATGCTGAGTATTATTTAATTCTTCACTTTTAAATACCACTCGTTTAAATGTTCTTTCACTTGAATATAAATCAATATCAATCTCCGCTCCATCATCAATTGAAATAGTCATTATTCCATGACTTGGATCTTTTATAGCCACTATATAAAATTTAGTTGCTATAAATTTTACTTCTACTGTTGCACCTGTTTGAACTGTCCAATGATTATCTCCTTCATATGCTTCACCACTAGTAAGTTTTTCATAATTCCATCCACTACTAAAATTAAATTCATTAATTTGTGTTCCTATATTTCCATCATTTAAAAGTTCTGTCCCTAATGGTTGTGATGGTAAAGATATATTATCTGGTTGCTTGTATACTCCTATACTATTTATTAAAGGGGTTGCTAAAGAACGGGTTATATTTACTTTTATTTTTTGTGCTGCCATAGGAGCTAGCCTTATAAGTCTTTTATATCCTATAGTTTTTCCACTGAATACTTCAACCCAACTTTCCTTTTGCTCTATTTGCTCTACTTGTACATTAAACTCTGCTACTCTTTGTCCTAATGGAATATATTCTTGTAAGCTAATAACATCAAAAGTAGTTATCTCTCCTAAATCTAATTCAAAAGTTCCAGTAGTAGCTCCTTCCTTTGGTGCCCAATAGGTTTCAAAATTTCCATCAACCATTTTATTACCATTAAAATCTACTGAATCATTATATATACTATCTACTATTACACTCTTATTTAAAGCTAAATTAATAGCAAATGTTCCTTTTATAGCATCTCCAAATTCTTTTAATCTATTTACATCATTTTCATGGAATAATCCTCTTTTATCTGGTGGAACATTTAATAATAATACTGAGTTTCTTCCCACTGATTTAAAATATATATCAATTAATTTACTTAAAGATTTAACCGAAGCATCTTGACTACTATGATAAAACCACCCTGGTCTTATTGAAACATCTGATTCCCCAACTATCCAATCTGGTCCACCTTCTTCACCATTATTTAAATAACTTGGAATTTCTTGCTGTTTCATTTTTTCTACATTTATAGTTGACCAACAAGGTTCTCCAGCATATCCATTTTCATTTCCTATCCACCTTATATCTGGTCCTTGTGGACTAAATATTTCACATTCTGGTTGTAATTTTTTAATTAAAGTAAACCATTCATTAAATTTATAATCTTGATTTACATTAGTACCTTTAGCTCCATCCATCCATACTTCTGCTATTGTTCCATAATTAGTTAATAGCTCTGTTAATTGATCCATATAATATTTATTATATGCATCCCCAGTACCATAATATTTAGAATTTGCATCCCATGGTGATAAATATACTCCAAACTTTACTCCATATTTTTCACAAGACTTAGACATTAATTTTACTACATCACCGCTACCTGACATCCAAGGACTACTTCCAACATCATGACTTGTATATGCACTATTCCATAAACAAAATCCATCATGATGCTTTGCTGTTAAAATTACTCTTTTAAACTCCGCATCTGCTAAACTTTTAATCCATTGATCTGTATTTAAATCTGATGGATTAAATATTTGTGGATTTTCTCCTCCTGTTCCCCATTCACGGTCTGTAAAGGTATTAACTCCAAAGTGTATAAAAGCTGTAAGCTCTTCTTTTTGATATTCTACCTGTTCATTTGTTGGTAAAGCCCCAAAAGGAGGTATAATTGAATTATTATTTAAGATAAAAATTCCATCTATAGACGCTGCTATACCTCTTGCATTTGCATTTTTTCTTCCTGAACATTTAATTATAACTTTATGATAATTATTATTTAAAACTTCACTTTCAAATACTACTTGTTTAAAAGTTCTTTCACTTGAATATAAATCTATATCCCTTTCTACTCCATCATCAATTGAAATTGTCATAATTCCATGCCCTGGATCTTTTATAGCTACTATATAAAATTTAGACGCTATAAATTTTATGCCTACTGTTGCACCTATTTGAACTGTCCAATGATTATCTCTTTCATATGCTTCATCACCAGTAAACTTTTCATAATTCCATCCACTACTAAAATTAAATTCATTAATTTCTGTTCCTACATTTCCATCATTTAAAAAACTTGTGTAAGAGGAAGTTGAATCCATAGATTGTATTTTAAAATCATTAATTAAATTCTCTTTATCCTTATCCATTATTAAAAATCTCCTCCTTAACCCTTTTAATATATCTAATTTATAATATGTTTATTTAATTAGTTGTTGATTATATTATTTTTAGCCACAAATATTTTCTAAAAATATATAATATATTAAGAAAATTCTATTCCCAAACTAATACAAATAGATGTAATTTTTATCTACTTTTGTTATTTTTTTAATTTTATCACACATACCATACAAGTTAAATTATTTATTTTATGTAAAAATCTGTGTATAAAAACTAAAAAAACTTCAAGAGTTTTACCTCTTGAAGTTTTTTATTAGTTTTTACTCTTTTCTTTTCCAAAAAATAATTGCCGATACTAATACTATAGAACAAATAACCGCATACAAACCAAATAATGGATTGCTTATACTACCTATTAAAATCAAAAGAGAACCACATGTTGCTAAAATAGGATTTATTTTTCCTCTCCATACACCTGTAATTTCTCCATTACATCCCATTCTAAATACTTTTATATATAAAACTATAAATAATACATAATTTATTGTAATTGATATTTCTGATATATCTGAATTAGGTAACATATTAAACTTTTGAGTTAAATAATGTACTATAATTGCAATAACACTCAATATAAATGCAATTACAGCTGATTTTACTGATATTCCATATTTATTACTTATTTTAGTTAATCCTTTAACTTTAGGAAACATTCCTCTTAAAGCTAATGAATATGGCATTCTACTTAAACCCATTATTAATCCATTAACAGTACCCATTATTGAAATAATTACAAATATTATAATTAATTTAGCTCCCATTGGGCCAAATATATTATTAGCAGCTAAATCAACATGAGCATCTCCTAATTTCATAACTGTTTCAGGCCCAACATATATACTAATACCAATAAAATATAATACATATACTATTAATATAAATATAGGTGCTAACACAAGTGCTTTAGGTAAATCTTTTTTTGGATTTTTCATTTCATGACCTATAGATGATGCTACTATCCATCCATCAAAAGAAAATGCAATTGGAGCAATTGCAGTTATCCATCCAACAGATTCCATTTGTGTAACATCTGTAACAGATATACTACTAACATCTCCAAATAATAATCCTATTAATGCTATTAAAATTAAAGGAATTAATTTTATAATAGTGGCAGTATTTTGAAAATACCCCCCTAATTTTGCAGATAATATATTAACTAAAAATAAAAATGCCATTACTGAAAAACCTATTATTATTTGAAGTTCTAATGTTCCTTTTAACCCAAATAAAATACAAGTATATATACCAGTTACCCATGAAACAACAGCTAATAAAGTTGGATAATATAAAAATGTATGAAACCAACCAAAAGCACATGCAAAAGATTTATTAAGTGAATATTCTGCATAAGTTATAATTCCACCAGCTTTACTTTCTCTTGAAGCAAGCTCTGATACTGATAAACTACCAAATATAATTCCAATTGCAGCAATGCAAAACATAAAAACCCCTAAACTAACACTTCCGCCTGTAGCTATAAGAATATTATCACTTTTAAAAAATATTCCCGAACCTATAACTATTCCAACAATCATAGTAATAGCAGTAAATAGTCCATATTCGTGTTTATGCTTTTTCATAAAGCTCCCCCTTACTAAATTTATGTTACAAAAAAGTATTTTCATACAATATAACATAAAAGTCATACAAATTAAATACTAAAGTCATATTTTTTATGCATTTTTAGATATTATTCTTCATTTTTCTTCTATAAAAACTATAATATTTGTAAAATTAAGAGTTGTAATTAAAAAATTTAATTACAACTCTTAAAAACTTTAAAATATAAAACTAAATATAATTTTTTTATATTCAAAAAATTTGTTCGCTAGATATTACTTTAGTTAATAATTCTTCTGTTGATAAATAAAGCATTCCATTACCTTCCATTTTCTTATTGTATCCTAATGAAATAGTTCTTTTTATCAACTGTGCATATAATTCTACTTCACCTAATTCTCTTTTAAAATTATCCTTTGACCAATTTATTATTAATGCTAATGCACCAGCTACATGAGGTGTTGCCATTGATGTTCCCTGCATTTCTACATATCTTGCTCCAGGTGCTGTAGATAATATACCTTTTTTTCCAAAACCTTGTCCTGGAGCTACTAAATCAACTTCATTATTAGAATCTGAAAATGGACTAAATTTTCTTTCAATATTTATTGAACCAACTGATATAGCTTCACTATAATATGCTGGATAATTTAATTCATCTGTTTCACTATTATTATCACCATTATTGCCAGCTGCACAAACACATAAAATATTATTATTTACTGCTCTTTTTATAGCAATGTATAAATCATCATTAGGAGTATTTGACCCTAACGACATTGAAATTATATTTACTTTTTGATCTATAGCATAATTAATAGCATCAATAACCCACTCTGCAGTTCCTCCATTTGATGTTATAGATTTTAACACTAAAAGTTTCGCTCTTGGTGCTACACCTATTATACCACTACTATTTTCATTTGCTGCTATAATTCCACATACATGGGTTCCATGTCCTACATAATCTGTTACATTATTAGTATCTCCGCCATCATCAGAGGTAAAATTTTTCACACCTGCTATTCTATCTTGTAAGTCTGGATGATTTACATCACATCCAGTATCAATAACTGCTATTACTATACCTTCTCCCATTCTACCTTTTTCCCAAAATTCCGGTGCTTTTATCATTTTAACACCATCAGGTATTCTATCATTAACTTTAGATATACTATTAATATAATATTTAGGTAAATTATATTCATAACTTCTCATAAACATTACCTCACATAATATTCTTCTTTATACTTTATGATAATAATGTTTTTTATGTTACCTATTTTATTTATAATATTAATTTTAATGCACCTTAAAAGCATAAAATAATAAACTATAGTATATAAAAAACTATATGCTAATTTGAAGGGAGCTTTTATTATGAAATTTAAAGCTAATTTTTTTAAAATTTTGGTTTTAGTTACACTACCTATTTTTCTTATGGGATGTATAATAGTAAAAAATGAACCTTCTTCACCTAATGTTCCAGATGATAAAATTATAGAGCCAAGTAAACCCACTAATCCAAATGATTCTAATAAACCTACAAAACCAGATGGCTCTAATAAACCTACAAAACCAGATGACTCTAATAAACCTACAAATCCACCAAAAGATCCTATAATTGAATCTAGAATTTACAGACTTTTTTATTATGATTCTAATTATAATATTTACTATGTAGATAAAAAAGTAAACCTAGTAGATAATGCTATAATTAAAACTCTTTCTAAAGAGCTACAAACTCCTCCTAATAAGAATCTTAATAAAGTATTTTATCCTAAAGTTTCAGTAAAATCCGCTAAAGTAAGTAATGATATTTTAAAAGTTGATCTATCTAAAGAATTTTATTCTGAAATAAATTTAGGAAGTGGGTCTGAATCTTGTATGTTTCAATGTTTAACTAACACCTACGGTTACAATTTAAATGTAAAAAAAGTTATTATTACCATAGAAGGAAAAAATTATGCTAGTGGGCATATTTTAATGGAAGATGGTGACTATTTTACAGTTGATTATTCAAATGTAAAACCACTTAAATAATTTTAATTTAATACTATAAAATTTTATTTATTATGATAATAGCATATAAATATTAATTATGGTTCCTTAATAAAATTAAAGTATATTTCTTAGCATAAAACTATAATGCAGATTTATCTATATCTTATTTTTATACTAAGGAACCTTTTTTATTTAATATCTTACTTTTTATAATTTCTCAAGTTATTTATTCTACATTATGTAAATTTATGATTATTTTCATAAAAATCACCTGCATATTTAGAATTTTTTATCATATACTATTTTAATATTTATATAAATTAACTAGACATTTTTAATTTATACCTTTAAGATATTTTTAAAGTATTTTAAGATAGGAGTTTAATTATGGAATTTATTCAAAATTTAGATACTTACATATTATTTTGGATTCAAAATAATATTCACTCAAACATAATGAATAAATTTATGAGTTTCATAACTAGTTTAAGTAATTTAGGAGTGTTATGGATACTACTAAGCTTATTTCTACTATGTAAAAAGAAATTTAGAATTATAGGAATTCTTACTTTATTTGCTATAATTCTTAATACAATCTTAGGAGAAGGTTTATTAAAACATATTGCACAAAGACCTCGTCCTTTCAACACTTTATCAACACTAAATATTATAATAACTAAACCTAAAGGTTTTTCATTTCCTTCTGGTCATACCTCCACAGCTTTTGCTGCTGCTTTTATGTTAAGTTATTATTTTAAAAAATATAAACTACCAATTTTTATATTAGCCATTTTTACAGGTCTCTCTAGAATATATTTATTAGTACACTATCCAAGTGATGTAATTTGTGGTGTAATTCTTGGATTTATTAGTTTTTCAATAATTATGTACCTTTATAAAAGAACTATTTTACATATTAAATACCCTATAAAGATTAAATAACTAAATAAACCATGATTATCTACATTATAGAATCATGGTTTATTATTTTTATACTCATTAATTTAATTTTAATTGTTTTTTATTAAATCATCTTTTTTCTTTTTTGCTTTTTTTAAAACTTCTTTATAATAATCCGTAACCTGTTTTAATAAAGAAACTACTTCTTTATGTTTTTTTCCTACTGTTGTTTCTCCTGTCAACATAAACCCAGTAGCTCCTCCTTTAATTAATGTATATATATCACTTAATTCATTTATTGTGGGTAAATTATTATTTTTCATAGAATTTAAAACATTAGTAGCTACTATTATCTCTTTAAATTCTCCTTTTAAACTATTTACTATTTTATCTTGTATTATTGGAATATTTAACAAATGAGTTTCTGGTACTAAATCACCTCTTGCAATAACCACCCCATCCAATTCTTGGGATATTTCTTTTATATTGTCTATTCCATCCTTAGTTTCTATCTTTCCCCATATTTTAGGTATAGCTTGTTTATTTTTTAATTTTGCAAATATATTCTCTTTAAGTTCTTTACATTGAATTTTATTACAACAATAAGAATAAGATATTATATCTACATTTCTACTTAAAGCATATTCAATATCTCTAATATCTTTCTCCGTTAATCCCCAACCACTTCTATCAATCCCTGGCAGATTACATCCTTTTTCAGCTCTTACTATACCACCAATTTTAACTAAGGTTTTTATTGTATAATTTTCTTTTCCTAAAGTAATAAACTCCATAGTTCCATCTTTCATATATATTTTTTTAAAAGATTTGCTAAGTAATATATTTCTACTTATATTTAAAGGAATTAAATTATTATATTTTTTATTTCTTAAATAACTTTCATAATCATCTTCTGAACAAAAATATATATTAGATTTTTCTGTAGCTCTAAAAGAAGTTTTTAGTTTATTAGAAACTCTAATTTTATTTCCTTGTAAATCCATTAATATATTTATGTCATTATACTTTGCCCTTATGTACTTTACAGCTTCATCTATATTCTCATATATGCCATGAGAAAGATTTATTCTTATTGTATTTATTCCACCTTCTATTATTTTATCAATAATTTCTGGTTGTGAAGATCTTGGTCCAATAGTAGCGATTAAATGCATCTTATTCCTCCCCTAAATCTTAATCCTTAAATTATATGTTTAATTAATAGAATTTATAATACAATTTAAAATAAAAATCCACTATTTATTTAAATAGTGGCAGTTTGTAGACAAATAGCATTTTTGCATAAAGCAAAAATGCTATTTTTAGTTTTATAAGCAAAATTTCTAAATTTTTCAAATATATTTTTAATATTATGA
>NZ_WHJC01000085.1 GCF_009295725.1 Clostridium tarantellae | reverse complement strand
TTGTGGTTTTGAGATTCAATTTTAACATGAAATTAGGGGGTCGTTGTTTTTTTATGCAAAAAAACTTTCGAAACCTTGATATATAAAGATTTTAAAAAGAAAAGTAGTGTAGAAACTTTACACTAACAAGGACTTAGAGGAGGATTAAAAATGAATAAAAATTTAGAGCAAAAGAGAAATACAACAGTAGCTGTTGGTGTTAATAAATTAAGAAAAGTTAGAGCACCAAAAATTGATAAAACAGCTATTAGTCCATATGATCGCTATTGTGATGGTTATGGAATGCCAGGAGCATATGGAAATGGTTATGTATCAGTACTTAAAGTTTCAGTTGGAACTGTAGAAAAAACAGATGATACTTTATTAGATGGTATAGTTTCTTATGATAGAGCAGAAATAAATGATGCATATGTTGGACAAATTAATATGCTTACAGCTTCATCTTTCTGTGGAGTTGCAGGACAAGTTTGGGGACATGATTTAGCAACTCATGATTCTATTGCAAATAATGAAATAGAACCACTTTTTGAAATGAAACAATTTGATGGGACACCACTTAAAGTGTATGATGCACAACCTTTATTAGAAGCAGGAATTGAATTATTTGGTACTGAAAAAAATAGACGTTTTACAACTGCTCCAGGAGCTCATGTAATATGTGCAAATAAAAGTACAACATCTTATAGACCTAAAGAAAATAGACATTTAAAAGAAGGAGAAGCTTATGGTGTTTGGTCTTTCATTGCATTATCATTGTCTAATGACAGAGATCATTGTGCGGATTTATTTATAGAAGATGCAGGTCTTTGGACAAAAAATGATAATCCAGAAGATTTAAAGAAATTTTTAGAAGATCATAGAAAAGCTGTTGCTTGGTCAGTTACTGAATGTGGTAGAGATTCACATGTTGTTTTTGAAAGAACTTATGTTAGCTTTGCATATGTAATAATGAAACCAGGTGAAATAGGAAATGCATTAACTTGTGGTCCATACATAACATTAGCAAGAGATGCTGTTCCTTGTGAAGGATTTTCAAGTTTAAATAGAATTTCACTTTCTGAATGGTTAGAAGAAATGAAATTTCAATCTTTAACAGGATATAATAAGTAATTCCCTATAATTTTATTAATAAAAATTAGGAGGGATATTTATGGCGAGTGATAATAAAAAATTAGGAGTAATTGCTCTTACTGGTGTAGTTGTAAGTGCTATGATGGGAGGGGGAGTATATAATCTTCCTCAAAATATGGCTCAAGATGCATCAGCTGGTGCCATATTAATTGCATGGATCATAACTGGTATAGGTATGTGGTTTGTTGCTAACACTTTTAGAATACTTGCAGCTGCTAGACCTGATGCTACAACTGGTATATATACCTATGGAGAATTAGGTTTTGGAAGATTTACAGGATTTTTAATGGCATGGGGATATTGGATATCAAATTGCTTTGCTAATATAGGATATGCAGTATTATTAATGGATTCATTAAATTATTTTTTTCCACCACATTTTAAAGGGGGAAATAATTTACTTTCAATAATATGTTCTTCAATAGTGCTTTGGATAATGTACTTTGTAGTTTTATCGGGTGTTAAACAAGTAGCATTTTTAAACATTATAGGAACTATAGGTAAATTATTACCTTTAGCTATATTTTTAGTAATAGTAATATTTTCTTTTAGATTTTCTATTTTCTCTACAGATTTTTGGGGGTTAAAGAATGTTATTTCTATGCATGATACAAATTTAGGTGGGTTATTACCTCAAGTTAAAAGCACAATGCTAGTGACTCTTTGGGTATTTACCGGTATAGAAGGAGCTGTAGTAGTTTCAAGTGAAGCTAAATCTCAAAATGCAGTTAGTAAAGCTACATTTTTAGGATTTTTAACTTGTCTTTTATTATATACAGCACTTTCATTACTTCCATTAGGAGTTTTCACACAAGGAGAAATTTCAAAAATGGCACCACCATCAACAGCTGCTATTCTTATGAAAATAGTAGGACCATGGGGTGGTTGGTTGATGAATATAGGAGTTATAATAGCAGTATTAAGCTCATGGTTAATTTGGACTGTTATGTTATCAGAACTTCCTTTTGCAGCTGCTAAAACAGGTACATTTCCTAAAATATTTACAAAACAAAATAGCAAAGGAGCAGTATCTTTCTCGTTATTAGCTTCTACAATTGTTATGCAAATAATAATGGCTTTGGTATATTTTTCTAGCAATGCTTGGAATTTAATGTTAAGTATTACTAGTGTTATGATATTACCTTGTTATGTAGTTTCAACTTTATATTTATTTAAAATAACAGTAAAAGATGACAACTATCCAACCAATATATTTGCTAGTTTAAAATATGCTTTAGTTACAGGAGTATTAGGTTCTATATATGGATTTTGGTTAGTTTATGCAGCAGGATTAAATTATTTCTTAATTGCTTCTATAATATATTCATTAGGTATCCCTGTATTTATGAAAGCGAGAAAAGAAACAGAACCAGGTGAACCAAAATTTACAAAAATAGAAAAAATTATTGCTATTGGGTTAATAGTATTAGCTATTTTAGGATTATTTTATTTAATATTCTTTAAAATTAAATAAATATAGTATAAAAAAACTATTAAAATACATCAATTAAATTATTATGTATTTTAATAGTTTTTTATTTTTATAATTAATAAGAATGTTTTAAAAATGAACTTTTAAAACATTTAATACTAAATCAATAGGATTTAAAAAAGTACCGTTTTTTGCACCACCAAATCCTAATCCAATGGCTTTATTATAAGAATTTACATAAACACTGCCAGAGTCGCCAGAATCACTCATTCTACTAACTAGAATTTGATCTTTATAATAATATTTATTACCATTTATAGTTGAATTAGAAATAACATTAATAGCTAAAATTTTTCCTTCGGTGTAACCTGTTCTTGCACCTACTTTTTTAATTTTATTATTTAATTTTGGAATGCTAGTACCTAAAATTTCACCTATATTAAAAATATTTTTTGTATATTTAACATATGGAAGAATTTTAGCTATAGCACAATCTACAAAGTTAGCTAGATTTGATGAAATTGGTTCTAAAGGAATACTTCTAGTTACTGTAGCAATTATATTAAAATTATTAACTCCATCAAAAACTGCTGCTGGTTGAAGAATAGGTGCTACAGAAGTTTGTTTATCTGAACCTCCCATTACATGGTAGTTACTTAATATATACGGAGTATTATATTTGTTTCCAAAGACTATAGCACCTAAAGTACCCCAAGTTTTTTTCTTATATTGAGATATGCTACAACCACTTTGTATGGGTCTTATTCTAGAAAGAAATTCTGGAGAAAAAGCTAGGTTATTATTGGCAGTATCATTGTCATATGAATTAAAAAAATAATTTATTTCACCAAGTTCCATAACATCTAATTTAATACCTAAAAAATTTTTAGGTATTAAATCTTTTTCTAATAAAACATTAGAAGGTTCTTTTTTTTCTACAAAAATTTTCAAACATAATTCATGAGTATTAATATTTTTAATAAATTTTTGTCCTAATCCTATAGCAAATACATTTTTTTTTGACAAGAAAAATTTATTGTACTTAGAAATTATATCTTTTATATTTTTTTCTACTAAAGATTCCATTTTAAAATCACCTTATTTAAAACTAATTATTTAGTTAAATACTATTAATTACATAATATGATTTCTGTTTAGTAGTAGTGAATTTTAAAATATAAATTTTATTATCAATAATATTTAAATAAAGTATAAATATTATTATTGTTTTAGGGAAAATTTAAAATGGTAATAGTAAGAAAGGAGTTAAAGATAATGAAATCTATTTTGGAGTTGAAAAATGTTTCTAAAATTATAGGAAATAAAACTTTAGTAGAAGATTTAACTTTTCAAGTTAATAAAGGAGAAATATTTGGTTTTTTAGGTCCTAATGGAGCAGGAAAGACTACAACAATTAAGATGATTACAGGTCTTTATAGTATTAGCAAAGGTGAAATATATATAGATGGAAACAATGTAAAGAAGAATTTTGAAAAGGCTTTACAAGGTATAGGAGCAATTATTGAAAATCCAGAAATGTATGGATATTTAAGTGGAATGGATAACTTAAAAATTTATGCTAGAATGCATGGAAATATATCAAAGCAGCGTATTGATGAAATTGTTAACTTAGTTAAACTTGAAAAGAGAATCTATGACAAGGTTAAAAAATATTCATTAGGTATGAGACAAAGATTAGGCGTAGCTCAAGCATTACTTCATAAACCAAAACTTTTGATATTGGATGAACCAACTAATGGATTAGATCCTATGGGAATTAAAGAGCTTAGACAAACACTTAGAGAATTAGCAGAAAAAGAAGAACTGTCAGTATTAGTATCTAGTCATCTTTTAAGTGAGATGGAACTTATGTGTGATAGATTCGGAATAATAGATAGTGGGAAAATAATAGGAATAAAAACTATTAAAGATATAAAGAAAAATGAATCAGATGAGAAAAAAGAATATTTATTAGATGTATGCAATAAGAAAAAAGCTATACAGCTAGTTAAAGAAAATTATGAAAAAATAATTATAAAAGATAGTTTTGAAGGAATAAAAATAGAATGTTCTAAAGAAATAATTTCTAAAATAAATAGTTTATTAGTAAAAAACAATATAGATGTATTTGAAATATCAATTTTATCAAAAACTCTTGAAGAAGAATTTTTAGAGATAACAAAGGGGTCAAAAACTCAAATAAGATAAGAGGTGAGTTGAAATGATTGGTAGAATTTTAAGCTTAACATATAATGAGCTTTTAAAACAATTTAAAAAAATAAGTATAACTGTAATAATAGCTTTTATAATATTTTTAGGAATTTTATTACCTGTAATAGCTCAAAAACTTAGTGTTAATAATAAAGATATAAATGATAGAAATATAGTAGGAATTAAAAATGCGGAAATTAAAATTGATTCATTCAAAAACGTAACTACTAATGTTGAAAAATTACAGTTAGAATTTGCATTAATTGATAAAGAATATTGGCAATTTATGAAAGATAATAATATCGGCTATAAAGATTGGAGGAATGACGTATTAGAAGGCTATGAACTAAATGCTTATAGGATAGCTATTTTAAATAAAATATTAAATAATGTTAATAAAAAATCTTTAGTTGATGCTAAATTTTTTGAAGTTTCTTCTGAGGAAATTCAAGAATATATAACTTTATCTAAAGAAGAATTAAACAAAAAATTAAATGAACTTGTTAAAATTAATGAAGATAAAAAAAATATTGTAAAAAATAATGACTATATGAAATATTTATCTGATTTAATAAAACATCAAGAAGATATACTTGCTTTGCAAAAGGAACAAATAGAAAGAACACAAGAAAAATTAAAGGTAAAAGCTGACGATGAAAGTTTAAAGATAAACTTAGAAAGTTTGAAAAATAATTCTATTTCAACGGAAAAAATATTAAGTATATATAAATATAGATATAATAATAAAATAGATTTTAAAGAAAATAATTGGAAAAATAAGACCCTTAAAGATATTGAACAATGCGAAATGGATTTAGGTATTCATTTTGTTAGTGAAGAGCAATTTAATAAAGGTGGAGCACCAGGAATACAGTCTGATAGAATGAATTATGAGGAATATAAAGAGATTTATAATAAAAATAAAATAGATTTACAAGAAAAAATAGATAGAGATTGGTATAGTTTAAATAATAATATACCACAGTTAGAATTTATTACAGATGCAAGAACTTTAGTGAATAGTACATATAATATATTTGTAATATTAACAATATTATTATTAATAATAATTGGAGGTGGAGTTGTAGCATCAGAATTTTCTAAAGGAACTATACGATTATTGATAATAAGACCAGTAGCTAGATGGAAGATTTTATTGTCCAAATTATTATCTTTATTTATAATTGCATATGGAACAATCATAGTAAGTGTGATTATTTCTATGATAACTAGTGGATTTATTTTAGGATTAAATTCATTGCAAACAGCTGTAGTTAAAACTATTGGAGGAAAAATTGTAGAAGTACCTTATGTTCAATATATTTTAACTGAAATACTAATGTCTAGTGCAAGTGTGTTATTTATAATTTCAGTAGTATTTATGATATCAACTTTAGCAAAAAGTACAGCCTTAGCAGTTTCAATAAGTACAATATTATACTTAATAGCAATGCCATTAACATTAATATTAGGGTTTTCAAATGAAAAATGGATAGTAAATACCATAATACCATACATAAATCAATCAATGATTAATATAATGCATGGTTTTATTGAAATGTTACAGAGAGAAAATGGAATTGTACTAAATAATAATTTAGGATCAATACAACTTGTAATAGTATCAATAATTATGCTCATAATAACATTTTTAATCTTCCAAAGAAAAGATATTAAAAATTAAAAATAATTAAGTATAAAATAACAGCTTTTTTTAGTTGTTATTTTTTTTATATTAAATTTTTGAAAAATTTGATTAATAAAATAAGAGTGTATTAAGAAATTTGTCATGAAATTGTAAGATTACAATAACAAGATTGTAAGGTAGAAAATCTATACTAAAATCAAAGAAATAGAGAAATTTTTATGAAAGTTTAAAATAAAGTAATGAGGTGAAAATAATGAAGTCTGTTTTAGAGTTAAAAAACGTTAGTAAGATAATGGAAAACAAAGCTTTGGTAGAAGATTTAAGTTTTACAGTTAATGAAGGAGAAATATTTGGGTTTTTAGGACCCAATGGAGCAGGTAAAACTACAACTATTAAGATGATTACAGGGCTTTATAGTATTAGTAAAGGAGAAATATATATAGATGGAAAGAGCGTAAAAAAAGAATTTGAAAAGGCATTGCAAGGTGTAGGTGGAATAATTGAAAATCCTGAAATGTATGGATATTTAAGTGGAATAGATAATCTAAAAATTTATGCTAGAATGCAAGGAAATATTTCAAAAGAACGTATTAATGATGTAGTTAATTTGGTTAAATTAGGAAATAGAATTAATGATAAAGTTAGTAAATATTCTTTAGGTATGAGACAAAGATTAGGATTAGCACAAGCACTATTACATAAACCTAAGCTTCTAATACTAGATGAACCCACTAATGGGTTAGACCCAATGGGAATTAAAGAACTTAGACAAACCCTTAGAGAATTGGTAGAAAAAGAAGGGCTTTCAGTATTAGTATCTAGTCATCTTTTAAGTGAAATGGAGCTTATGTGCGATAGATTTGGAATAATAGATAGTGGAAAAATGATAGGAATAAAAACTATTGAAGATATAAGAAATAGTGATATAGAAGATAAAAAAAATTATGTTTTAGATGTAGTTGATAAAGAAAAAGCTATAAAATTTATTAATGAAAAGTATATAGATTTAATAATAGAAAATACTTTAAATGGGCTTAAATTAGAATGCTCAAAAGAAATGTTAGCTCAAATTAATAAATTATTAGTTAAAAATGACATAGATGTATTTGGAACAACAATTATATCTAAAACACTTGAGGAAGAGTTTATGGATATAACTAAAGGCTCTAAAGATCAAATAAGATAGGGGGATCAGCATGATTAAAAAGATTGTAAGTTTAACATATAATGAACTTATAAAACAACTTAAAAAAACAAGCGTAAGAGTAATAATATCATTAATGCTCATATTAGCAATTTTAATACCAATAGGAATGAACTTAATAGATACTAATGATATATATGATAATAGTAATAAATTTATATTAGAAAATGCTAAGGCTAATGTTGAAGAATTAAAGAAGGATAAAACAGAAGCAGGAAAAATACATTTAGCAATAGCAAAAATAGAAGAAGAAGTTTCCAAATTAATAGTAGAAAATGAAGCTGATTCTATTGATTGGAAAAGTAAGGAGTTAGAAAATTATCGTGAAAATTCCATGAATATATTTGCAATAAAAGAAATATTAAATGGAATAAACAAAGATTTGTTATTAACTAATATTTATAATGTTAATCCTACAGAAATAGAAGAATATTTTAATCTATCTAAAGAGGAATTAAATAAGAAATTGGAGAAAACTACTAAAGAAAATGAAGAAATAAAAAATATTGTTATTAATAATGAATATTTAAAGCATCTTAGTAAAGAAATAAAAGTTAAAGAACAAATCATTGAAGAAAGAGATAAAAATTTAAAAGAATTAGAAAAAAGCTTAGAAAAAGATGGTAAAAATGAAGAGTTAAAAAATGAATTAATTAGAGGAAAAAAAGATAAAGTATTATTTAAAAAATTATTAGAAATAAGCAAATATAGATATGAAAATAAAATTAACTTTGAAAAAGATAATTGGAAGAATAAAACTTTAATGGATATTGAAAAATTATATCAAGAATTAAATATGGATATGCTTACAGAAAAAGAATATCAAAGGCAAGCTTCTATGGATTCAAGTACTATAAATTATAGTAAGTATCAAGAAATGTTCAAACAAAATCAAAAGGAAATGGAAGAAAAAATTAATAGAAATTGGTATAGCTTAGAAAATAATTTACCACAATTAGAGTTTATTAAAGATGCTAGAAGTGTAATAAATGGAACCTATGAAGTGTTTATTATATTAATAGTTTTAGTAATAATTATTATTTCTGGTGGTATAGTATCATCAGAGTTTTCAAAAGGTACAATAAGATTACTATTAATAAGACCAGTATCTAGATGGAAGATATTATTATCTAAATTATTGGCTACACTAATAATTGGATATGGAATGCTTATAGTAAGTATAAGTGTATTAATAATAACAAGTGGTATTATTTTTGGATTTGATACATTACAAATACCTGTAGTACAAACAGTTGCTTCAAAAGTAGTAGATATATCATACATTCAATATATTTTACCTAAAATATTAATATCAAGTACAAGTTTAGTATTTATAATATCTTTGGCATTTATGATATCAACTTTAATAAAAAATACAGCTTTAGCTGTTTCCATAAGTACAATAGTATATTTAGGAGCAATGCCATCAATAATAATGTTATCAATAGTAAATATATCATGGATAGGAAATACTTTAATACCATATATAAATCAATCAATGTTTAATTTAGCACCATCATTCATAGAAACTTTAAAGGTGCAAAATGGTATTATTATGAATCCAACATTTGGAGGAATTCAACTTTTGATAGTATCATTAATTATGTTAATAATCACATTTTTTATATTTACAAAAAAGGATATTAAAAATTAACTTTAAAAAAATAGATTATAAAGAATGATTTAATCCCTTTAATAATTTTAAAAATAGCCTTCTTTTAACTAAAGTTAAGAGAAGGCCATTTTGCTATATAAAGTTAATTATAGATTTTATTTATATAAAAAAAGTTTACAAGAAATTGTAACAAAATATTTGTATAATATAGTAAATATTCTATATAAGGTTATTAATAATTAATATAGGTTAATTTTTATTTATATATTTTAACAAAAATGAAGGAGATATTTTTTATGAATATTATAAAAATTAATAATTTATATAAGATTTTTGGAATAGGAGAAAATTCAACAGAAGCATTAAAAAATATTAATTTAACTATAAAAAAAGGTGAATTTGTAGTTATAGTAGGAGCTTCAGGTTCAGGAAAATCAACTCTTTTACATATGATGGGGACAGTAGACACACCAACAGCAGGAGAGGTTTTTATTGATGGTAAAAATGTAGAAACTTTATCTGAGAGAGAGCTTTCTTTATTAAGATTAAGAAAAATAGGATTTGTTTTTCAATCTTTTAATCTTATGCCAGTATTAACTGTGGAGGAAAATATAGAAATGCCTGTACTTTTAGATGATGGTAATATGGAAAAAGAATATAAGGAAGAAATATTAAAATTTTTAGCATTAGAAAATAGAAAAGATTATCTTCCATCAGAACTTTCAGGTGGTCAACAACAGAGAGTGTGTATAGGAAGAGCACTTGCTAATAAGCCAACTATAATATTAGCAGATGAACCTACAGGAAATTTAGATTCTAAAACAGCCAAGGATATAATAGAGCTTTTAAAATATTCTATTAGAAAATATAATCAGACCTTAGTTTTAATAACTCATGATGAAAATATAGCAAAAATGGCGGATAGAGTTATTACTATTAAAGATGGTGAGATAATTAATGATGAGGTGTTATAATAATGAAAAATTATAGCCAGTTTATATATAAGCATCTAAGAGTTAATAAAAAAAGAAGTATTTATACTATATTTGGAATAATGCTAGGTATAGTATTATTTACTACTGTTGGAAATTTGCAAATATTTATAAATAAAGTTAATATAGAGAATTCCAAAATTCACAATGGGAATTACGAAGCTTATATCTATAATATGAATAAAGATAAAATTAAAGAAATTGAAAATAATGTAAAGATAAAAGATTATGGATTTGTTGCTTTGGAAAGTACAGAATTAATTAATATAAATGATATAGCAAAGAATATATTAATTTATGCATTAGATACGAATTGTATAGATAATATATTTAATAAAAGTATGAAGTTAGAAGAAGGTAGATTTCCTAAAAATAAAGGGGAAGTAACTTTAGATATTGTTACTAAAATTCAGCTAAATAAAAATATTGGCGATACAATAGATGTAGGTGATAAAAAGTACAAAGTAGTTGGGTTTTATAGTAGTTATGAGTTTAATCCATATGAGTTAAAAGGAATAACTTATTTTGAAAAAAATAAGACATACAATAATTTAATTTCATTAATCAATATCAAAGGAGAAACTAATATAAGAAAAAATATTTTACAAATAGCAAATGATATGAAAATAGAAACTATGGATAAAGATATAGTAATATCATTTAATAGTAATGAATCAGAAAATAATAAAAAAACTTTATTTGAATTGAATAGAAATTTAATAGAATGTTATGAGATTAAAGATATATTTAATCTAAAAAATATGAATGAAATAAAACTCTTTTTTTTATTTGTAAATTTAGGAATATTAATTTTAACTATTATTTTAACTTTAAGTTCAATAAATGTTTCCATGAAGGAAAGAATAAAATATTTTGCTACATTACGATGTTTAGGAGCAACACCAGAAAAAATAACATATTTATTAATAAAAGAAATTTTAGTGTTATCAAGTTTATCTATAGTTCCAGGTTTAATATTAGGATATGGCTTAACTTATTTTACTATTAATATAGTTTTAAATAAATTAGGGAAAATAAATTTTTATGGAGTTCAGTTCTCTATTTATTGGAGAGTATTAATATCAGCACTTATACTAGTAGGAATAGTTATTTTAATTTCGTCTATTATACCAGTAATAAAAGTAGCAAAAATATCACCAATAGAGCTTGGTAAGACAGCAATGGTTATTCCTAAAAAAGTAAAGAAGAGAAATAGTAAAGTAATAAAAAAATTGTTTGGATATAAAGGGGTTTTGGCCTATAAAAATATTAGAGCTAATAATAAAAGTTTTATGTTTATCACATTAATGCTTTCCACTTTATTAGTAGTTTTGGTAGTATTTACAGCATTTTATACAAGTATGATTAAAAATGTTAGTGGAGTAGAAAGAGGAAAGATTAAAGATTTTACTATAGAAATAAATTCTATAACAAATGAAGAAATTGATAGTACGGCTATAAAATCTATTGATAAACAATTTTATAGAATTAAAGATGCTATTAATTTTTTGAAAAATACAAATAGCGTAAAAAATATTGCTTCATATGTAGATATAAGTTTAGATACATTTTTTACAGAAAAAGAATTTAAAGATACCGTGAAAAATAATAATGAAACATTTAATAAAGAAGGAATTTATGCTCATCAGCCTAATAGTAATATGTTTATATATGATGATGAAAGTATTAAGGAAATATTACCTTACATAAAAAGTATCACGGATAAAAAGATTACTTTAGAAGATTTTGAAGATAATGGAGTAGTTTTAGTAAGTAAAAATAATAAAATATCAATTCAAGATATTTCGCATGGAAATAAATTGAAAATGTATCTAAATACTTCAGAGTTGAACAAAATGAAAGATAAAAAAAAGCCAATTGATATTAACGTATTGGGGATAATTGGTGAAAATGATATTTTAGGAAGAAGGAATTATGGAGATTTAAATAAATTAACTTTTATAGTGTCTAAAGATTTTTATGAAAAAAACAAATGGTTAATATTTGGAGACGAAAAATATATTAGCAAAAATTCTATTGTGGATTTTAATTTTTTAAATAAAGAAAAAAGAGAGAAGAACTTACAGAATATAAAAAACTATGTAAATAAAATTAGTGGATTTTATATAGATAATTATGACAATGCAATAAAGG
>NZ_WHJC01000084.1 GCF_009295725.1 Clostridium tarantellae | reverse complement strand
CCTTTAATTAATATTAGTAAATTATTTTTAAATTTTATATCTATAAGAATTTTAAAAATGTATATTTAAATTTTTTAGTATATAATCAATGGGATTAATATTTTTAATAATATTAAGTATAGAATTTTTCAATAAAGTCATTTAAAACCTCCTTTAAGTTTTAAATTAATTGTTGTTTAGTAAAAAAATAGTTGTACATGTTTATATAGTATGAGGTGTTATTTAATATATGTGATTACTTTATATGTATAAAACTTATTTATAAATATAGGGATAAATATATAATTTTATAAATAAATTCAGAAAATGAAAATATTTTCAAAAATATGTTTACCAATAATTAAAATTAATGTATAATTAAGTAAAAATATCAATTGTTTTGTAATTTATTGGTGTTTTTATATAAATTATGAATTAATTAAAGGGTAATTTTACAATTAAAGCTTTCATTTTATAAGGGGGATTTATTAAATGGGAAGAAAAAAGTTTATTAAAAAGCTTCAGTTATCTTTAGCTGCTATTTTAGCTATAAATACTAGTGCAGTTATAAGTGTTAAAGCTACTGAAAATATTGCTAATGATTTAATTGGTAATAAAGCTAATGAAAATTTAAATATAATGCCAATGCCTAAGGATATGACAGTAAATGAAGGCATAGTAGAACTTAATGATTCTGTAAATATCATTGGAGCTAATGAAGCTGATATAGATGCTGTAAATTTATTAAAGGAAATTTTAAATAATTTAGGCATTACAGTAAATGAAACTGTAGTGGAGGGTGCTACTACTATTTATATTGGTGAAAAGAATGATAATATTAGTGAAATGGACAATATATTAACTAATATGAATGTTTCTTCAGAGGATATTACAAAGGCAGAAGGCTATATTTTAGCTACTGAGGATAATGAATCTGGAGATAACATAGTTATAAGAGGTAATGATGAAGTAGGAACTTTCTATGGAGTTCAAAGTTTAAAGCAAATTATAGATAATAAAAATAATGTAAAAACAGTAAAAGAAGTTGTGGTAAAGGATGAACCAAGCATTAGATTAAGGTCAATTGTTGAAGGATTCTATGGTACACCTTGGACTCAAGAGGAAAGATTAGATCAATTAAAAATGTATGGAGAAAATAAAATTAATGCTTATATTTACGCTCCAAAATCTGACCCATACCATAGAGAAAAATGGAGAGAGCCATATCCAGCATCAGAATTAGATAGAATGCAGGAATTAATTCATACTGCAGATGAAAATAAAGTAGATTTTGTTTTTGCTATTTCTCCTGGTTTAGATATTAGATTTGATGGAGAAGAAGGAGAAGTAGATTTTCAGGCTTTAATGAATAAAGCTGAAACATTATATGACATGGGAGTTAGAAGATTCTCTATTCTTTGGGATGATATAGCAAACAATGAGGGAGCTAAACAAGCAGAGGTTTTAAATAGATTTAATAGAGAATTTGTAAAGAAAAAAGAAGGGGTTAAACCATTAATAACAGTACCTAAAGAATACTGGACAAGTTATATGTATGAGCAAGATGGACAAACTATAAAGGAATATACTCAATCTTTTGCTAATACATTGGAAGAAGATATAGATGTTATGTGGACAGGTCATGATGTTATTCCTCCAAAGGGAGTTTCTTTAGAAGATGCACAAAAAGTAAGAAATATATATGGAAAGAAAATGATGCTTTGGTGGAACTATCCTGTTAATGATTATAGAGAAGATAAATTAGCTTTAGGGCCAATGTATGCTTTAGACCAAGACTTAGATGATGAAATTTCAGGATTTATTATTAATCCAATGAGATTTGCAGAAGCTTCTAAGGTTTCAATTATCACTGGAGCAGATTATAGTTGGAATACTAAAGAATATGATTATAATAGATCATGGGATAAAGCTTTAGAGATAATAGGCAAAGAAGTTAAAGATGCTTTAAAGGTATTTTCAGATCATTCTACTAGATTAGATACAGGAAGACCAGATTCTCCAGAATTAAATGCTTTAATAGAAGGAATGTGGACAAAGTGGGATAATGATGAAGATGTAAGCTTAGAGCTTCAAGAATTAATAAATCATTTTAGTAAAATGAAAGAAGCTTCTGCTACTTTAAAAACATCCTTAAAAAACAAGAAATTATTATCACAAATAGAAAATCACCTATTAAAATTTGAAATGTATGCAGATACAGGATTAACTACTGTGGAAATGTTAAAGGATATAAAATCAGATAACATGGTAGGATTCTGGAATAATAAATACAGAGGAACTAAAGCACTTTTAGATTTAGATAGCAAAAAGGAAACTATAAGTAATTTAGTAGTAGACCCATTTATAAGAAAATCTCACCAAGTTGGAAATACTTATTTTGACAATAAAACAACAGTTTTAAAAGATAAGGAATATAGTTATACTTCTATAGGAAACTTAGAGCATAATGAATATGAGCAATGGTATATGCCTAAAAGCACTCATGATCCAAGTAAGATGTTTGATGAGTTATTAGATAATGGATTCTGGTCTAAAAATGCAGTTAATGAAGGTGAATATGTAGGTTTTGACCTTGGAAAAGTAGAAAAGTTAAAAAATGTTTACTTTTTAATGGGTAAAACTGGCTATGATACAGATATAATTTTAGATGGAGTTTTAGAATACTCATTAGATGGTGAAAATTGGTTAACTTTACAGGATACTATAGAAAATAGAGAAACTTTAGTAGAATGTGATGTTGAAGCAAGATATGTTCGTTATAGAATAACTAAAAATAGTGAAAATAAGTTATTTGTAAGAGATTTTAAGGTGAATGTAAATAAGAGTTCTGAAAAAGCTTTAGGTAAAGTTAAAAATGGAACTATTGAAAAAGGTGTTGAAGGTGATGAAGAATTCATCTCTTTAAATAATATAGGAACTGTAAATTTTAAAAAGGATGAAACCATAGGAATTGCTTTAAATGACATAAAAAATGTAGTGGCAATGCAAGCTAATGGAACTTTAAACAATGAAGATTTTGTTATAGAAAGTTCTCTTGATAATAGAAACTGGAACTTCCATAAGGTAAGTGATGGAGCATCTTTTAGAAGTATGAAACCAGTAATAGGTAAATTCTTTAGAATAAAAGCCCTTAAAGATACAGAGGTAAACTTAGAGTCTTTAAAGATTTATACTGAAGGAAGACCAGAAATTACAATGACTACTAATAGACCAATAAATCCAGATAGACCACATAGACAAGCTGTTTTTGGAGATGATTATGATTCTGGTACACAATTTGTAACAGTACCATTTATTGAAGTTGGAGATTATGTACAAATAGATTTAGGTAAGGTTATGAATGTAAGAGATGTAAGGCTTTTACAAGGTCATGATGAAGACTTTATAAATAATGGTATATTAGAATATTCAGTAGATGGTGAAAATTGGACACAAATAGATACAGAGTTTGGACCTAATGATATAGTAGTTAAAGATTTAGATATCGAAGCAAGATACTTAAAAGCTACTTCAACTAAATTTAGAGATCGTTGGATAAAAGTAAGAGAATTTACTGTAAACAACTTAACAGAAGAATATTTAGTTACAACTAGTAAAAAAGGAACTTATGTAGACAGAGCTGAAAATGTGAGAGACAATAATTTAAATACAGCTTATATTCCTGAAAATAATATAGAAACTGGAGATGAGTTAACCTATAGAATATTAGATAATAAGTTATCATCTAAGGTTACAGTAGTACAAGGAACTGAAAATATATCAACTGCTAAGGTAACAGCTCAAAATTCAAAGGGACAATGGATAGAGCTTGGTAATTTAAGTGAAGGATATAATGAGTTTAATTTAGAAAGTCCAATGCACATTGTAGCAGTGAAGCTTACTTTTGAAAATCCTTCAGGAAAACCTGAAATATTTGAAGTAAAGCCAACCTTTGTAGGAATAGTAGAAGACCCAGAAATACCTGAAATAGTTGAGAAACCAGGAAAACCTGAAAAATTAAGCATTAAGGAAGCTACTAATGATTCCATTAAACTTTCTTGGAATGCCCCTAAAACTGGTGAAACAGTAGATAAATATGTTATATATAAAGATGGAGTTAAAATAGATGAAGTTTCATCAGAAATAACAGAGTATACTGCTACTGATTTAAAGGCTAATACTTTATATGGATTTAAAATTGTAGCTATTGGAAAAGATGGACAAACTTCTAGACCAATTGGTAAAAACGGTAGAACAACTAAATAATATTATACTATTGTTAATAAAATTATTTAAAACAAAAAACTTCCATGAAATTTTCATGGAAGTTTTTTAATTCTAAAATATTTAGTAAAGTATAAAATTTCTTAGCAGAGTATACATCTTATTCTAGTTTTATTTAAACTCTTTATTAAATTTACTAATTCTTCTCTAAAATCCATGGTATAACAGCTAATTAATAAATCATAAACAAGGTTATTAAGAATATCATACATTTCTTCTAAATCAAAAAATTCTTTTCGAACTTCTTCTTTTTCATGAGTTTCTCCATTTTTATTAACTAGTTTAGCTTCTTTAATAATTTGATTTTTTTTATTAATAGTTGCTTCACATAAAGTAGCTAGTCCAGAATAAAAACTAGTAAAAAATTCTGATTCATTAATTAGTTGTAAACCAGTTACTTTTATTTTATATAAACTATTAAGTAACTGTGTAAATTCACTAAGTTCATCTTTTAACTTAATAATAGTTTTAGGGGATTTAGGACCAATTATTTCTATTACCTGTAAACTTGAATTTATACCCTGTATTTTTTCTTTTAAATCACTTATTAAAAAATTAATTCTGTGAAATAATGTAGAATCAATGCAAGCTTTTCTTATAATTTTTTTTTCATTAGTATGAATAAAATTATGATTAACATTAGGCATAAAGTTATCCTCTATATTAGAATCAAATACATTAATATCTAAAAAATCATCTTCTGTATTCATAAATAGCTCCTTTCAATTATTTATTATTATTTTCCATATATTTATATAAAAAACAATTTAATAAAAGTATATCATTAAATTAGTAAAAACAATAGTTAAGGTTTTTAATGAAAATGTAAAACTAAACTAATTAATAAAGAACATTAAAAGTAAAAGATATAGAAATATTTTTCTTCATATATACTATAGGTAGTTTTAATAAAATATCTATATATGTAACATTTTGTAAAAGTAAGTCATATATTATTTATATATTTAATTTTATTTTTGGAGGTTTTTTATGTATAGAGTTTATGATATAGATGATTTAAAATTACCTGACATTATAGATGATACTGTGTATGAAGAAGATGTTATTCCACCAGAAGAAATTTCTACAGGCGTTGAAAATCCAAGTGTTCCATTACCTGATCCAGATATAATGACAAATGTAAATCCTATGAATTCTACAAATAATAATCAAATTAAAATTTCTGCTGATAATAATTATTTGAAAATAAGTAACTTTGGAAATTTTAATGCTATATTTAATTTAGTTTATAATTTTAATTTAAATAATAAAGCAGCAACCTTTACATTCGCCCCTTATAACACTGAATATTTAGAAATTCCTAAAAATGTTAACTCAATTTATGTCAGCATAAAAGCTATAGACCCTATATTAAATGAACTTTTAATTTTTGATAAAATAATAACTAATCCTAAAAATATATATTTTATAATTCAAGGTAATTTACAAGCTCCACGAGTACTTGAAGAAACTATAAAATTTTAACAAAGTAGTATAATGGAGGATTAAATTATGTTTACTAATTATAATTTAAATGATGGAAAGAATATGCCCCTTAATACTTTAAATATCTCTACTGAAGATACTAATATTGAAGAAATTATTGAATACAATAAACAAATATCAGTATTTAATAACGGAGATTTTAATGTGGAATTTTTAATAATTTATAAAATAAATGAAGAAGATATTATATTAAAATCTGGAATTTTTAATAAAGGATTTACTAGATATATAGGAATTCCAACTAATATAACTTCTTTTTATTTAACAATAACAATTATAAACAGTTCATCAATGGAAAAATTAGCATTTAGTAATACAGTAACTTTTACAGAAGATGTAGATTTTGAAGTTGCTGGAAATTTTTCTGATTTTAATGTTTATAGAAAATCTTAATGAAATCTGTAAAGGAGTATAATAATGAGTAACAATGTTAATTATGATGATTATATAAAAATAGATGTAGATGCTTTTGATGATTTAGAAGTTATCAAATATAAATTATGTAGTCATCCTTTGTTTATAAAAAAATGGGCTCTTTTAGCTAATTTTTTAGGATATGAAAAATGTGGTGGAAGTAATACTAGAGTTATTGGGGAAGGTTATACTGTAAAAAAATCAGGGGAAAATTACATTATAGAAGCAAGAAATAATGTGGATGAAGAAAGCTACAGAACTACTAGAGGCAATAACTCTCCTTATACCCGATTAAATATGACAGTTTCAAATTTCAAATTTGAATTTATGCCTGAAACTATTAAAACTCTCATTCCTATAAAAGAAGAAAGTCCTCCTAAAGATTTTTCTCAAAGTTATGTTTATAATAATAACATTAAAGAAATTGAAATAAAAAAAGATATAAGTTTTTCTACTTCAGATGCAACGAAAAATTTTTCATCTGCTAAATATAAACTTGGAGTTAAAGCAGGATTTGCTTATAAAATTAAAGAGGTTAGTGAATTTCATATAAATTATAATTTTTCTTGGGATATTAATATTTCAGATCAAAAAGAAGAGAGAAATACTATAAGGCTTGATAGAAGTGTAAAGGTAAAAGTTCCGCCTAAAAGTAAGATTCCTATAAAAATTTTATTATATAAAAATAATGTGGCTGTACCTTATACTGCTTTAGTTTTAATATCATATAATATTACATTAAATGGAAAAATAAATCGTAATAAAAATGCTTATTTAGGCTATCTTGCTCCTGCTAACCTTGCTACAAGTTTCACTTTTGGTAATGATAAGATTTCAGCCATTGATGATATATCAAATCAAATAAAAGCCTTTGATAAAAGTTCTTTTTATTGGGATTGGAATTTAGTAAAAACCTATGAAGGCTTTCAAAGTGTATTAGATATTATTTCTAAAAGAGAAGTTAATGAAGTTAATGGCAGATTCGAAAAAGTTAATTTTTCAAATCTTGTATGGGAATCTGGAATGAGTGAGGCCTTAAATGAAACCGATGATATAATAAGTGAACAAGTTAGTGAAGGAGAATAATAAATAAATTTAAAGTTATTGAGGAGGATTTCTTATATGAATGATAGTGTTAAAGAGTTTGTAAAGTTAAGAGATGTAGATTTTGTTGATTTAGAAGAAGCTAAATATAAAGTATGTAACCATCCTTCATTTATAAAAAAATGGGCTTTTTTAGGTCATGTTTTAGGATATAATCATTGTCGTGGAAGTAATACTAAAGTTATTGGGGAAGGTTATACTGCAAGAAAATCAGGAGAGGATTATATTTTAGAAGCAAGAAATAATGTAAATGAAGAAGGTTATAATACTCGAACAGGAATATCTGCTTATACACGATTACAAATAACAGTTTCAAATATTAAATTTTATTTTTATCCTGAAACTATAAAGTTAGCAGATTCAGTAATTACTGAATTACCTCCTGAATTTATAGGAGAAAGTATGGCTATAAATCAAGATTTTAATAATAGTATTACTACAACAGAAATGCTAAAATATGATTTAATGTCAACTGTAACTCATTCTGTTAGTAATACTATTAGCAGTGGCTTTGAGGTTAAATATGTAAAGAAAATGGGGACGGATGTAACATCTGCTGAATTCAGTCTTACCTTTAATTTTTCTACAGATCAAACCACAGGAACACAAACAGAAGAGAAAAAAATTTTATCTACCAAAGATAGTATAACTGTTTCTGTTCCTCCAAGAAGTAAAGTTTCAATAAAGGGTTTATTATATACTAATGAGGAAAATATATCCTATACAGCTTTAGCAGGCATGTCATATAACATTTCTCTATATGGGGCTCTTAATAAAAATAAACATGCTTATTTAGGAAATACTTTCATTAAAACTAAAACTTTAGATTTGGGTAATAAAGAAACATCTGCTTTAGAAGATGTATATCAACAGTATTCTAGAAGAGTTATACCAAATTCAGCAAATTATTGGGACTGGAATGTAGTTGCATCACATCCAAATTTCCCAGAACTTTATAATTTATTAAAAAAAGAGGAATGTATTTCTGTTAAAGGACAATTTAAAAAGACAAATGCTATTAAAGCTATATTACAAGCACAAGAAGCTAAACCTATATAAGTTGTTAATTTGAAAGGTGATTAAAATGAGTTCTAATATTGATCTTATTAAATTAAAATATGAAAATTTTAATGATTTAGAAGAAATTAAATTAAAGTTATGTAGTCATCCTATGTTTATAAAAAAATGGGCTTTATTAGGTAGTTTCTTAGGCTATGAATATTGTCGTGGAAGTAATACTAGAGTTATTGGAGAAGGATATAATGTAAGTAAATCAAAGGGTGATTATTATATAGATGCAATAAATACATCAGAATATTATTTTAATAGAGGATGGTATCCTCGTATTCGATTAAATATGAAAGTTTCAAATTTTAGCTTTAAATTTATTCCAGATACAATAGTACCCCTTATTTCTAAAAAGGAAACTTTATCACCTAAAGTTTTATCAGAAAATTATATGGTTAATAATTCTAATAATAAAAAAAATATAAGAAAAGAATTTAAAAATATAGTTTCAGTTTCATTAAAAAATAATATAGCTAAGGATATATTTAATAAAATTTCACTAACAAATTCTTATAGATTTATTCATAATGATTTATTTAATGATAGAAGTTTTAAATATAATTTTTCACATAAATATACTTTAGGAAATCAAATTGATGAAATAAGAAAATATAATAAAGTTAATAATATAACTATAAACATGCCTCCAAGAAGTAAAGTGTCTGTAAAAAGTATATTGTATGGGAATAAAGTTATTCTTCCTTATAAAGCATTAGTTTTAATATCTTATAATATTCAATTAAGTGGTAAAATAAATAACAAGAAAAATGCTTATTTAGGTTATGTTACTCCTGCTAATCTTGCTACAAAGTTTACTTTTGGTAATGATAAAGTTTCAGCCATTGAAGAAATTACCAATGAATATGGAGAAAAAATTAATACTACGGATTTCTATTGGGATTGGAGAAAATTATCTGAAAATGTTGATTTTAATTCTTTTATGAAAATATTTAATAAATTTGAATGTGTAGAGATTGAAGGAAAATTTTCTAAAATTAATTACAATAACGTTATAATAGAATCTGGACAAGTTCAACCACTGAATGGATAGATATTTAAAATATATAATATTTATTTAAATGTTTTGTATAAAAAAATGTATTATTTAAAAATAATACATTTTTTTATACAAAATTATTCTTTTGTTACATCTACTATAAAGTCATCTTCTACTACTTTGCATTTGTTTCCTTTTATTTCTTTTAATTTATAGTAATATTCTATTTTACACATTTCAATATAAGGTGTTATCCATAAAAAGCCTATGCCTAAAGTTATTATTCCAAGTATATACCAAAGAATAAAGCTTAATTTAAATAAAAAGTAATTCCACATATGACCCTTTATTAGCTTATGTGCTTCAGTCATTAAATCTCTTACTGTATCATGATTTTTTCTTTCCATGATTATATAAGGAGTTAGTGAAAACATAAGATTTAATATAATACAATAAACTATACCTACAATATACACAATAATTAATAAATTTATTGAAAAGCTAAAATCATTTAATAAATAATAAGGATCACCCATATACACACTATTTAGTATCTTAAAAATTAAAGGTATTAAAGCAATAAAAATAAGTATTACCATTGGTAAAGAAAATAAAGCAATCCATAAAGTATATTTAATAGAATTCCATATTTGAGCTAAAGATATATCCACATATCTATACTTAGGAACACCCTTTCCTTTAAAATCTTTTAACATTTTTAAACATAGAATATATACTATAGCAAGGGCTGGAGTTAAATATGCTCCAATTATTCCCACTCCTTTTCCTAGGATACCTAATGTAAATACGGCATACATTAATAAATAAACAGTTGTAACCCCTACCATTCCACCTATATTTTTTTTCACATTATTCCAACCATTTTTCTTTAGTTCTTTAAAATTCATTTTTTCATCCTCATTTCATATAAAACTTAAATTAATAATAGCATAATATACCTGTATTGTACAATTTAGTATTATATCTATAATGACAAATTTTTTCAAAACTTTTAAAATAATTTTACAAATATAATAATAATTTCATATTTGTAGGTACTATAATAAATTCTTTAAGATTTTCCCTATCCATAGCTGACTCTAATGTATGTATTACTAATAGTTCTTTAAATTTTTTATGTATTTATAAATGAAATCCTTAGAAAGTTCTAATTTTTTATCTGTTTTGATATTTTTTAAATTCTCAATAACTTGTTTAATAACTTCAATATTAAATTCTTTATTATATTTTTTCTTGTCATAAAAAATCACTTTTAGTAGAAGTATTAATTACTTTATAAATTTACTAAAAGTGTATTAAATCAAAATACTATTAAATTTCTACAAGTCCATTAGGAGTTATTTTATATTTTTCAGCGAGCTTAGTAGGAGTATGATTGACTCCTTTTAAATTAATTGTAATATGAGATATGGAACTATCTGTATAAGTTAGTTCTATAATATCTTCATAGTCAAAAGAAAAATTTTCTATAAGTTGAGAATAAAAATTAGCAGGAGTAGTAGTTCCCATTGTAATGCTATCACGAATTATAGTTCCATCAGGTCTAGATAATTTAAATGTAAAATAGGGTTGTGGATCACTACCTGCTGGTACCACAGAAATTTTTTCAGAAGAAGTAATTAATTTTTTATCTTCATTATTAAACATTATAGTAATAATTGGTAAATCATTTAAATTTTTTACTATAATGCTACTTAGAAGAGTTTGTACTTGAATTGGAGGATTAGGAGTATAAGTTCTTAATCCTCCAGGAGTTATTTGGTAGTATTCTTTGATAGAATCACCTGGACCTGAAGAATTTCCTAATAAAAAAACGTTATCTTTCGTTGGAAAGTGAGTAATTTGAACACTTTTAGGAATAAGAACTTCTAACTCTATAATATCATCAACTTCAAAGGACATATTATTTAATTTTTTTACAAATACATCAGCATTTTCTTCCCCTTTAATACTAGCTTTGGTTTTTATATTTTGATTAAAATCTCTTAGCTTAAATGAAAAAAATTCATTATTACTAAATGAAATATGACTATAGAGTCTTCCAGAAGAAATTCCTGTAGAAGTAGCTTTAATTTGTTTTAACTGTATATCAAATGTTATTTCACTTATATTATTATTTAAAGATGCTGTTTTAAAAGTTATAGTATTAGGTATTTTTGGTTGAACAAAATTTATAGTACAATCATCCTTAGGTGGTTGAGGTACAGGGCAGGTTGGAGTTATTTTAGAGGCAAATAAGAAAAATGTTACATTAAAAAAAATTGTATTACACTTTATAAGAGAAGCAAAAATATCCTCCACACAAGTTTTTACACAATATGCATCAATAAATAAATCTACATTTTCTTCAATAACAATATAAGTACAGAATGGAATATTAAAATTAATGGAATGTATAGATTGTTCTTTAGTTAAAGAAGTATATACTAGCTTTATACAAAAATACCCATCTATAAGTAGTTTTTTTCCTGTTAAAATTAGACCTTCAGCATTAGCAGCAGGGCTTTTAGGAGTTTTTATAATTTTATTACTAGTTATATTAACTTCAATATAAATTTTTTCTATTTTCTCAATTTTAGGACAATTGTAAGGTAATGTTAAAATATCAGCCAGTGATATTTGAGTCCATGCACTATTTATAAAAGGACCATTTTTATTAGTAAAATTTTTAATATTACAAAGACTTATGACTTCATAGTTATTTTTATTAGAGCACTTGCAATACATTTTTACCTCCTTATGTATTTTTTATATTAAGTTATAATTTACAATATGTTTTTATTAGGAAAAAGTTACAAATAGATATGTTATATTAAAAAAATTACATTTATACTTTTAAATTTAAGAACAAAAATTTTATGAAAAATAACTTCTAAATAATGTAATTTAAAAATATGATATTATATAGATTAGGCGATTGTGAAATTAGACTGTGGATATGTGATTAAGCTGATATTAAATATAGTTTTCTAATACTTCTAATATATTTTATGTCATTTAAAGAGTAGGCTAAAATAACATTTATTAGTTTAGAAATAGCTGTTAAA
>NZ_WHJC01000083.1 GCF_009295725.1 Clostridium tarantellae | reverse complement strand
ATACTTTATATTATATTTATTATAACAAAAATTTAGCATAATACCTAAATTTTTTGTTACATAAGATGCTTAATTGTTAAAATTTAAAATCTTTAAACAAATCTCCCAAAGAAAACCCTTCTTCATTATCATTATATTCTAAATATTCTTTTGATTTTTCACTAGCATCTTTTATGCTTAATGACAGTTTATGCTCATCAGCATTTATATCTAAAATTTTAACTTTTACTTTTTGACCTAATTGTAATACATCAGAAGCTTTAGCTATATTGTCATAACAAATTTCTGATAAATGTACAAAACCTTCTATTCCTGGTTCTATCTCTATAAAAGCTCCAGCCTTTATAAATTTGCTAACTTCACCATCTAATATATCATTAATTTTATATTTTTTTATTGATGTATGCCAAGGATTTTTAACTACATCTTTTAAAGAAAGAGATAATCTTTCTTTATCCATATCTATTTCTTGAATATAAACTTCCACTTCATCTCCAACATTAACAACTTCTTCTGGCTTATTAACTCTTGACCATGAAAGATCATTTAAATGTACTAACCCTTGAACTCCACTCACTTCAACAAATGCACCAAATTTAACAAGTTTAACAACTTTTCCTCTTCTTTTTTCTCCAACTTTTATAGATTTCCATAAAACTTGCTTTTCTTTATTTTTAATTTCTTCTTCTACAATTCTTCTTGATACTACTACCTTTTTCTTATTTTTTTCAAATTCAATTACTTTAACATCTAAAGTTTTTCCTATAAGTTCCTCTAAATTTTCAACTCTTCTAGAAGCACATTGAGATGCAGGCATAAATATTCTTACACTATTTAAATCTCCAACTATTCCACCTTTAACAACTTGTGAAAATTTAACTTTTATTAAATTTTCTTTTTCAAAATCTTTTTCTAAATCATCCCAAACTTTTATAGAATCTGCTTTTTTCTTTGATAAAAGTACATTGCCTTCTCCATCATCTCCACTTAATACCATAACATATATTTCGCTATCTACTTTAATATCATCTATATTAAAATCTTTATTATTTGAAATTTCACTTTTAGGAATAACTCCATCTGCAAAATGTCCTATATTTACAATTACTTCATCATTTTTAACACTTATTACTTTTCCTTTTACTATATCTCCTTTATGAAAATGCTTTAACTCAAAGCTATCCATTAAGTCCTTCATTGACATATTTTCTTCCACAGTAAACAACTCCTTATAGTAGACTTTTACATTATAGTCTTATTTTACATAAGTATTTAAAAGAGTACAAGTAAAACTCTTATTATTAAAAAGGTTACCTATGGGTAACCTTTCTTTACTCTATAGATATTAATTCATATCCTTCTTCTTCTAATAAATCTCTTAATTCTTCTTCTGTTACGTTAGCATCAGCATCTATAATTGCTTTTCCTACCTCTACATCTAATACATCTACTCCATCTAAATCCAATAGTGCATTTTTTACATGATTTACACAATGTGAACAAGACATTCCATCAATCTCTAAAATCATTTTGCTCATACCCAAAATTCTCCTTTACATTTTATATTTTAATTTTAAAATATTACCAATTTTATTTTATCCTTTAATTTAATATTTACTCTCTAGTGAATATTAAATTATTCCAATCAGATAAAATTTCATTAAAAACATATCCTTCTTCATTAAAATTTTTTAGTGTTTCTAGATTATCTATTCTATTTTTAACTATATAGTTAACCATTAGCCCTCTTGCTTTCTTAGCATATATAGTTATAATTTTATAGTTATACCCTTTTCTTTCTTTGAACATAATATTTACTTGTCTTATATCATGTTTAATATCTAATACTTTATAATATTCCTCAGAAGCTAAATTTATTAAAATTTTTTCATTATCTTTTTTTACTTCATCAATAATTTTTGATGTAAGTTTTTCACTCCAAAAATCATATAAGTTTTTTTTATTATTAATACTAATTTTTGTCCCCATTTCTAGCCTATAAGGTTTAATTCCATCTAAAGGTCTTAACATACCATAAAGTGCAGATAATATTCTTAAATGATCATTACAAAATTTTAAATCTTCATCGGAAAATTCTTTTGCATTTAATCCTTTAAAAACTTCTCCATTAAAACAAAATAAAGAAGCTTTTTCATTTTCACCATAAAATTTCTTCCAATCTTGATTTCTTATAAAATTTAAAGTAGCTAATTTTTCATTTATTTTCATTAGTGAAGCCAATTCATGTACTTCTAATTTTTTTAATTTATTCATTATAATGTCTGCTTCTTCTAAAAACAAGGGAGTAGTTGTATTTATTTTTAAATTATTTTTACTTAAATCCATAGTTTTAGCTGGCGATAGTATTACTATCATAATAATCACCTCATTTTTATTATACACTACTCTTGTTTTTTAAATTTATTTATAAATTAATTTTAAAAATAAGAGTTAAGATAAATTCTTAACTCTTATTATACTTAATTATTTGGGTAATTTTAAATCTCCTGACTTAATAATACCTTTATTCTTCATAAAACTATAAATTATATAAGTTATAATAGCTGGTATAATAACGCATCCAACTATAAATCCTAAAATTAAAGCATTAATGCCTTGATTAGATATTATATTTATAGGTGCTACAAATGAACTTAATCCCATTCCTGCAATGGTAGAATCAGCTCTTAAATTTAAAAGAATTACTGCTATAGGTGCTGATATAGCTGAAGCTATTAAGGTTGGTATCATTAATTTTATATTTTTTGTTACATTAGGCAATTGAATTTTTGGTGTACATAAAAATATAGCCATAATTCCACCTATATCATTTTCCTTTAATGACATAATAGTAAATCCTATAAACTGAGCTGTACATCCTACTAATGCTGCTGCTGATGCTTCTGAATTTAATGCCAATGCTATAGCTAAAGCTACTGAAGAAGCTGGAGACATTATTAAAATTCCCCATAATACAGCAATAACAATAGAAGAAATTAATAAATTTGATTGAGTAGCTCCCGTAATTACTCCTCCTACGTAATTTAATGTAGGTGTAATAACTTTAGCAGAATAAAATCCAAATAAACCACCAATTAATACAGAAGATAAAGGCACTATCATCATATCAACTTTAGTTTTACCTGCTATTTTCTTTCCTACATAAGTACCAACTATTCCTGCTAATACAGCTCCAATAGGCTCTCCACTTTTTATTAATATACCTACTCCTGGAGTTATTGTCATTGCGGCTGCACCTAAAGTTGATGTTATCATAGCTGAAAATATGGTTAATGAATTTGCACCTAATGCAAAAGCAATACCTGCTCCTATAGCTGGAGACATTAAATTTTTAGCAACTGCTCCTATAGTCATTAATACCTGAATATTTAAAATCTTTCCTATATTATCTAATAAAAGCCCTATACCTAATGTTACAAAAATTCCTTGTGCTAATCCTGCAGAGCCTTTAAAAACTCTATCCATTATGTACTTTTTCTTATTCATAATCTTTTTCCTTTCATTCTTTATATTTTGAATTTTAAAGAATAATAAAAAAATATATATGATTTCTTCTTTTGTATTATTTTTAATATTGCTTAATTTAACTCTTTAAAAATTACTAAATGTAAAAATATTTAATTATAAATGTCAGTCAGCATTTATAATTAAATACTGACTGAATTAAATATGTATTAATATCCTATTTTGCTCATATAATCTCTTAAAATATTTATAGATTCTTTAAATTTATGTAATTCTTCTAAAGTCATATCTATTTCTATAACTTTTTCTACTCCATTTTTTCCTATAATAGTTGGAACACCTGCATAAACATTTTCTTCCCCATATTCACCATTAAGCAATGCAGATACAGGTAATATTTTTTTCTCATCGTGGAATATTGATTTTATTATTCCCACTGTACAAGAAGCTATTCCATAGTAAGTTGTACCTTTTCTAGCGTATATTTCCCAACCTGCTTTTGCTGTTTTCTCAACTATTTCATCTAAATTTATTTTAGCTAATTCTTCATTTTCTTTTCTCATTGTTAAGAAAGCTTTACCTGCAATACTTACATTAGACCATGGAACCATTTGAGAGTCTCCATGTTCTCCCATAGAATAGGCATGTATTGATCTTACATCTACTTCATCTAAATACTGACTTAAAAAGTTTTTTAATCTTGATGTATCAATTGTAGTTCCTGTGCCTATAACTTGATTTTTTGGTAATCCTGATAGTTTCCACACATGATAAGTAATTATATCTACTGGATTAGATGCTATTATAAATATTCCATTAAATCCTGAATCCATAATTGGCTTTACTATTGATTCACATATTTTAGCACTTACTCCTAAGGTATCTAATCTAGTTTGTCCTTGCTTTGGTGGAGCACCTGCAGTTATTATTATCACATCTACATCTTTACACTCTGCATAGCTACCATTTTTTATTTTAGTTCTTTGAGACATAAATTCTACTCCATGAGTTAAATCCCAAGCTTCTCCTTTAGCTCTTTCCTCATTTATGTCAATCATTAATATTTCTTCACATACACATTGATTAACTAAAGCAAAGGCACAACTTGATCCAACGAGTCCTGTTCCTACTACTGCTATTTTTCTTGGTTTTATTGTCATAATAAAGCCTCCTTTATTTCATTAGTTATCATTTAAACAACTTCATTTTACTATCTAAGCTATTATAAAACAATAGTAGCTTAAATACTCATATTCATTTTTATTGTTTATAAGTATTTTTTATATATTATTAGAAATTTAAACTATATTATTAAAATTAAAAATAAAATAGCTTAAACAAGTTAAGGTAACCTTAATGGTTACCTTAACTTGTTTTCTTCTTATATAAACTATTATAACAATAGTTTATTATATCACTTCTTTTTATTATGCCTATAAAAATTCCTTCATCATCTACTACTGGTACAAAATTTTGAGATATAGCTAATGATATTAAACTTTCTATATTCTCATTTATACACACGCTTTTGTGTTTAAATCTTCTTGGTATATCTTTTACTTTTACATTATTACTGTTTTTAAAATTTAATTCAGGAGTATTTTTTAACTTCCAAAGTAAATCTCCTTCTGTTAAAGTTCCTACATACTTTCCTTCATTATTAATTAATGGAACTGCAGTATAACCATGATGCTCCATACGTTCTATAACTTGTCTCATAGTTCCATCTAAATTTTCATATACAACTTCATTTTTGGGTGTTAGAAAAAAAGCAATATTCATATTGGTCCCTTTCTTTCTTAAAATAGTTTTTTATATTTTCCAATTTTATTTTAACATAAGTTTGTCCAAATTGTTAGATAATTTAAAAAACTTAATTTTTATCTTGATTCTAATCTCTTAAATTTATAAACATAGTCTATATATTCAATATTACTTATAAAAGTATTTATATTATTATAAACAATATCGCCACTTAATGTTTTTTTTAAAATTACTTCTTGCAAAATATTACTTTTACATTTTGGACATTTTCCTATAGATATAAATCTCCAACTAAATAATTTTAATGGATGTTCTATATCCACATTTATTTTACATTTTGGACAAACAAAGTTTACTTTAATATTATCTGCATTATAGTTTTTTAAATCCTTTACTCTACTTGAAGGCATACTGTAAACATCTTTTACTATATAACCTTTAACTACTTTATTGTTATATAATCTTTTAAATACTTCAGCAGTATAGCTAGCATCATTTAATGCATCATGTAAACTACCTTTATCTACTTTTATTTTTAATTCTTCTAATGCATTTTTTAAACTTAAAGATTTTTTATGTGCTAACATCTTTGTACAATACTCTTGTATATCTAAATATTCTTTTATCCAATTAATATCCTCATAACCGTGGTATTTTGCATTTTCTATAATTTGAACTATATCATCTGTAGCCCAAGAACATAAAATATCACCTTCTTCAAAAAAGCTCTTTAGCTGATCCATAGCCTTTTGAAAAGAAATTCCTTTCTCTATTTGTTCTTGAGTTATACCTGTTATTTGTACTATTTTAGGATTTATTACTTTAAATACAGAAGGTTTTATAAATGTTCTGTATTCATCAACCTTTTGCATAAATTTATTAAGCTTAACAGCACCTATCTCAATAATTTCATTATCTACTTTACTATCTCTTAATTCTTTATTTTCTTTGTAAATATTAGGATAGTATTTAGTTATATTCTGCAAATTGTTAAACTCTAAATCTATAATTACATATCCCATTGCTTACATCCTCTCACAATTATATCCATATATAATTATGCCATAAAATAACTATTTTTTCACTTAAAGATTTTAATTTTATTTTTTACAATAAAAAGAGCTGTTTTACACAGCCCTTTTTGTTAATAATTATTTTATTTATTTGTTCTTACATTTATTGCTTTTCCTCTTGATGTTTTTCCATATGTGGTTTCAGCAACAACCTTAAAACCATATAAGGTATTAGATTTTAATTCATCAATTGAACAATCTGTAGCTGTAGCTGGAATTTCTTTAATTAGCTCTCCATCCTTGTATATTATATATTGTAGTACTTCAACATTATTTTTAGGAGCTTCCCATGATAATAAAACATCATTATTTGTTATTTCTTTAGCATATAATTTTTCTACTTTATTAGGAGTTTCTATATCATAATTGCCATTGTTCATTCTAACTCTAATATATGCTGGTCTTGATTTTTTACCATTATTATATTTTGCAATAACTTTAAATCCATATAATTTATTTTCATCTAATCCTTTAATAACATAACTGTTTGCATCATTCTTAACTGTTGCAATCTCTTTATCATCTTGTAAAATTATATATTCATTTACATTTTCATTTGGCTCTTGCCAAGTTAATTTTAAACTAGCTGTTGTAATATCTACAGCTTGTAAATTTTTTGGTTTTTCAATTTTATACCTTAAATCTTCATTAACAACTACCTTTGTTTCATCTAAAGCTTTTACATTAATAGTATTGCTAAAAGAAGCTATTGTACAAGATACAACCGCAACTGCTATAATACAATTAATTATTCTTTTACATTTTTTGCTCATAATATAACCTCCTACCCTCTATAATTATCCCTTTTAAATTTAACATATTTTAACTTTTATTACAACATAATCAATTGTTGATTTATATGATTATTAATATAAATTCTATTATTAAAAAAAATCAAAATATACATAAATATTTTGATTTTTTTATTCTTTAATTTATTAAATTATCTACAGTTTAATTTATATTTTAATGCATTTATAATATTATAACTTATCTACTCTTAAAATTTAGTCCATAAATCTAATGCTCTTTGAACTAAATCTTCATGTCTATTTGTTAATATATCTATATCCCAATCTTTAAGAGCATTGACTTCATTAGTTATTGCAAAATCACCTTTTTTACTTAAGTATTGCTCTATCTTTTCTGCAAATGCTTTATTATTAGCTTTAGTATTTTTAGCACCATTTATTATAACAAGGTTACCAAGTCTATTAGCCCAATTTCTTCTTTGTTCTACATTAAAATTAGATAACCAATATGTATCCTTTGCATTTCTTGGTAATACATGTTCTAACATTATTTTGTTATTATATTCTATAGCTTCATTACTTCTAAGTTCCATATCTAATCTTATTAATATGTATTTAGGAATCATCATTCTTCCTTTGCTATAAAATTCTATATCATTTAATGAATTTTTAAAGTAAGCAGTTGTTCTTTCTATATCAGCATTAAATACTTCTGAATTTTTTAAAGTTTCAAAGGATTCACTATTATCTATAGTTTCTATAATTTTATAAACTCTTGATAATCTATCTGCAAAAGAATTTCCATTAATCCAATCTATAACTAATCTCTTCTCTAATAACTTTACAAATTCTAAAGTCATTTTTGCATTTTGGAATTTTTCTACAAATCTTATTATAGCAGCCATCCACTCTTCATATGGTAAGAAATCTTTCATTATAGTTACTAAATTTTTATAATATGTTGCACTATCTTTATCTAATTCTTCTACAATTGCCTCTTCAATATATTTAGTATAAATACCTTTTATATCATTTAAATGATCTATAAAATTCTCTCCTATGTAATTAGGTTCATCAACAAATATCTTTTTATTAAATTCTTCATAAATTGTATTTGCAGCTTTTTTCTTAAGCTTCATAGTTCTCATAAATCCTATTAATTGCTCTAACTTTTCTTTTCCTAAGTCTTGCTCATTACATTCCCATATATCTGTATATTTTTCTCTATTATCTTCATTAATTACTCTTAAATTTTCACTTTTAAGTAAATCTGCATTAGTTAAAGGTAATCCTCTTGCATTTATAACATTGAATAATCTAAATGCTGATGTAAAGGAATCAGTTGTAATTACTACTAATACAACTTTTTGTAAAAGATATTTAATAAACTCATTTAATTTATTATTTAGAAGTTCACCATTTTCATCTATAAAGCTTTCTTTATAAACATTTATAGCATTAACCATATTTCTCTTAGCTTCTGATATGTCATTTATATTAACTTCTGATATTTCTTTAGTTCCACCTTCTGTTAAAACATATTTTTTAAAGAAATCAGCTTCTTTACCTCTTACTTTAACTCTTATGTTTTCTTTTACTCCCATAAGTTCATTTGGCTTTTGATATATTAATGATGATAAAACATTTTTATAAGCTTCATTTTCTACTAAATCTCTTATAGTAGCTATAAGCATTATAAGTGATGTTAACCTTTGTTGCCCATCAATTACATCATATAATCCTGAACCATCATCTTTATATTCCTTTGAACATAATACTATACTACCTATAAAATATGGTTCAAGATTTTCAAAATCATTTGCATTTTGTTCTTTATTTAACTCTATAGCATCACATATATCATCTACTAACTGCTTTATATTTTCTTTAGTCCATGAATATGCTCTTTGATAATCTGGAATTTCAAATAAAAATTTATCATTTAATAAGTCTTTTATGTAATATTCTTTAGCTTTTACTTTTTCTGTAAACAATTAATATTCCTCCTACATGAATAAGAAATTTTCTCTTAAGAACTTTTAAAGTATTTTCTACTTTAACACAACAAAAAAAGCCTTAACAGGCTTTTTTCTTTACTATTATTATGCTATTTTCATTATAACAAATTTTATTTTGTTTGTCTAAATTTTATACCTAAAGCCTTTTATATATCAATTCCAGCCATCTTCATTAAATATCTTGCGTTTCTTGTCTTAGATACTCCTTTTCTTAACTTATAGTCAAATCTTAACTTATTATTCTCATAATACTCTCTAAAATTATAATTTCCTATTCTATTGTCTTCACTCTCCATTTCACAAAGTTCTAAATCATGAGTTGAAACTAATCCAATAGTATCACCTTTTAATAATTGATTTATTAAAACCTCTGCTCCTAAATGTCTATCTAAAGAATTTGTTCCTTTAAATATTTCATCTAATAAAAATAATATTTTTTCTCCTCTATTACTGCCCTCTACTATTGATTTAATTCTTAAAATTTCTGCATAAAATGAAGATATACTTTCTTCTAAGTTATCTGCTGTTCTCATACATGTATATATATTTAATATAGGCGTACAAAAGCTTTCTCCCCTTACATTTAAACCTAAATAACTCATTATTACACTAAATCCAACAGTTCTTAAAAAAGTACTTTTACCAGACATATTAGAACCAGTTATAAGTAGAACTCTTTTTTTATCTGTTATAGAGAAACTATTTCCAACGGCACTTTCTCCTAATATTGGATGTGATACATTAGTTCCCTCTAAATGTTTATCTTCAGTTATGCTAGGTACACACCAGTTAGGATTATTATATATTAATGAAGATAAAGATATTAATGCTTCAAACTCACCTAATGTTTCTAACCAATTTATAAGTTCATCTCCATTAGCAATTCTCCATTTTTCTAATTTATAAATCATTTGATAATCCCATAATAAAAAAGTATTAAAGATTATGTAAAAAGCATTTCCTCTATCATATAGCCATGAAGTTATACCTTGTAAATCATTTAGTTTTTCACTAGCTTTCTTATTATTTTCAAAATTACTTTTAAGCTTATTTAAACTTTCAGTTTTAAAATTTTCTTTTTCTATTAATTCTATTGAATCTACATAAGATTTTATTTTATATTTTAATTCTTCAAATATTAAAAGACCATCTAATACTTCCTTATTTATTGTTCTTAAAAAAAGAAAACTAATAATTAAAGATATTATAATAAAATGCCATGTAATTACATTAGCTATTACTAAAATTAATATTAAAAAATTAATTACAGGTAATATAATTTTTAAAAGTCTTACCTTTAATGAAAAGATTTTTTCATTTCTATTTTTTACCCATTGATTTAAAAAACTTTCTTCATCATTATTATTTTTTTTAACCTTTAAACTAGCTATTAACTCTTGTCTAAAATCTAATTTTTCAGCTAATTCTTTTAAAGATTCTTGTCTATTTAAAACTTCATCTTTATTAGGAAGCTTTTTCATTTTTAACAAAGCACTTAATTTACTTCTTCCATAAATTGTTTTAGTTGTATTTATCCATTGGAATAAGGAGTTTTTTCCAAACACATCTAAATCATTTATGAAGCTATGTTTTAAGTCTAAATATTCTTCTCCTTTATCCTTAAACTTTTTCCATTTACCATTATTTCTACTAATTTCATTTTCATTTATCTTTACAAGTTCTGAAATTTTAACTTTTTTATTGTATTGTCCCTCATGAATCTTAGCTAAATATAAAAATAAGATTACACCTAAAAATACTACTAATATTAGATATAAAATATAGCTATTTTTATATGCTAAATACATAAAAACTGCTGTAATTACTATAGTTAATAATCTCAAAATACTTATTACATTGTAACTTTTATTTAATTTTTCTAACTGTTCTTTATAATGGTTTATTTTTTTTTCATAAATATCTATTACCTTTTCCATAACACACCTCATTGTTATTATTTACAATTATTATAACAAAAAAAGAACTAATATTACTATTTAATATTAATTCTTTTTATTAACTTATAATATATACTCTTCATGTTTCATTACGGATCTTATTCTATGTATATGTAATGTTAAATATACTATTTCATCATTATTAATAGTATAATCATATTCTTTTTGTATGTATTCTTTTATTTTTATAGCACATTCATAGGACTCTTTATAATTAAATTTTACTAAATCAATGAATGTATCATCTTCTCCATTAACAACTGATTTAGAAATTACTCTCTTAGCAAAATACTTTAAATGAGTTATTAATCTATCATAATTTAAATCTTCATCATCAAATTTTATAGAAAAAGTATCTCTTATTATATTCAATACTCCATTAACTATTTTAGTCATATCCTGTGATTTTACGGAGGTTTCTTTATACATAGCATTAACAATATGTAAAGCTATGAATCCAGCCTCATCTACTGGAAGATTTATGTTCACTCTTTTATTTATATATTCTACTGCCCATAATCCTATTTTAAATTCTTCTTTATGAATTCTTTTAATTTCATGTAATAATTCGTTTTCAATTTTAATATTCTTTTTATATCTTTTTATACAAAAAGCTATATGGTCTGCTAAAGAAATATAGACTTGCTTATCTAACTTTATTTTAAGAGTTTTTTCTGCATGGATAATTATGTCTTGGGCTAATTGAAATATTCCATCTGGAATTTGATTAATTAATTTTTTAACTTTATCTCCCATGGTCTTATTATCAATGGTAAATCTTTTTTCTATCCTATTTTCATCTATTTCTTGCCCCACCTGTTTTTTAAAAGCAATACCACACCCCATTAGTATGACTTCTTTTTTACTTTTAGGATCAATTGATACTACAACATTATTATTAAGAATTTTTTCTATTATCATATCCATCATACTCCTATACCTATTAATATACCGTGAAAAAATAAAACCCAAATTAAGAAAAGATAAAGTTATCCCAGCCTAATTTAGGTATCGACTCTTTATTTAAAATATCAATTCTAATTTACATTAATCTTATTATTAATTTTATCATATATACTAAATATTGTCGATATATACGACTTTAAACACAAATTCACAATATTCCTTTTTTTCATCTTAATATTTTTTATTTTTCCACTATATTTTTAATTATTTTCTTATTTTTTTACTTTTAATTATAAAAATATATTTTTATAATTTTATTTTCTAAAAATTTTTTTGAATTTTTTCAGAAATTTTATGTTTTATATAACTAAAAAAATGAGTAGTTATATAACTACTCATTTCAGGCTGTCGACAAAGTCGACAGCCTTTCCATTTTCTTATAAAATAATATTGGGTGATAAATATGATGACTAAAAAAAATACTGATAATAGATTTA
>NZ_WHJC01000082.1 GCF_009295725.1 Clostridium tarantellae | reverse complement strand
GTTTTATAGAATAGCACCATAAAACCTGGTGGTTTTGTACCTAATGATGTAAGGTGCTTATTTTAAAAAAATATAAGGTATGAATTAAGTATAAATTTAATTTATGTATAGAAAAACTCTCATGAAGTAAGGTTTATGGGAGTTTTATTAATGTGGTTCTTAATAAAATATATTTTTAAGAGTTAAATTATTTACTAAACTAAATATATATTAAAATATGGTAATATAGGAAGAGAGAATAAATTTTTGAAAAATATAAATACTATATATTATGTTTTTTTATAGATAATAAAAAAATTCAAATATTTAAGAGTATTTATAAAAAATATAGTGTAAAGGTTGATATGAAAAAATAATATGGAGGAAAAACATGAAAAAAAATGCAGCACAAAGAGAGTTTAAAAAATTAAAAAGTCAAATTAATCAAATAGAAGAAATAGCTCATAACTCTAAATTAGGTGCTTTATATGAGCATGAATCAGCTGTAAGAAAAAAAATAAGATTACTTGAAGAAATAGAAAATGAAGGATTTAAAGACTTTAAAAGTTTATATGAAAGATATGAATCACTGTTAGAATATATATCTAAAAGATTATTAGATGATTATAATAAAAAAAATGGAACTAATTTTGAATTTTACGAAGTTATAAGAGCAAACCATAACAGTTTTATAAATTCAGGTTTTATGACTGTATTAACTAAGCATCACATTCCAAAAGTGATTTCAAAAGAGTTTGAAGAAAAATTTCCTGATAATCCTAAAAATGAATATAGATCAGCTAGAGTAAGAAAAAGAAAGTTTATAATACATTTAGGAGAAACTAACACAGGAAAAACTTATAATGCTATTGAAAGATTAAAAAGCGCTGATAAAGGCATATATCTGTCACCCCTTAGAATTTTAGCTTTAGAAAATTATGAAAAATTAAATTCACAAGGAGTTTTATGTAATTTATATACAGGAGAAGAAGAAATAAATATTCCTAATGCAACTCATATATCTTGTACCATAGAAAAGCTTAATATAAAAGATGAGTTTGATGTAGCTGTTATTGATGAAATTCAAATGATTAATGATAGTCAAAGAGGTGCCGCTTGGACTAGAGCACTTTTAGGATTAAAATGCAAAGAAATACATATATGTGGTGCTTTAAATTCTAAGTATATTTTAAAAAAAATAATAGAAGATTGTGAAGATGAATATGAATTTATAGAATATAAAAGAATGGTTCCTTTAGAAGTAGAATATAATAAATTTAATTATAATAATGTGCAAGAAGGAGATGCAATAGTAGTTTTTTCAAAAAAAAGAGTTTTAGAAATTGCACAACAATATTCAGATAAAGGAATAAAAACATCTGTAATATATGGAGATTTACCACCAGAAGTTAGAAAAATGCAATATGAACAGTTTATAAATAAGGAAACTAAAGTACTTGTAACTACAGATGCAATAGGAATGGGAGTAAATTTACCTATAAGAAGAATAATATTTTTATCAATAAAAAAATTTGATGGAGAGGAAATAAGAGAATTAACTTCTCAAGAAGTGAAACAAATAGCTGGAAGAGCGGGAAGAAAAGGTATATATGAAGTTGGATATGTAGCTTCAGTGGGAGACACTCAAAGTTTTATAAATGATAAAATTCTAGAAGAGGATGAAAAAATATTAGAAGCAGTAATTGCTCCTTCAGAAGCTATATTAAAAATAAAAAGTTTACCTTTAAATGAAAAATTAGCTTTATGGAGTACTAGGGAAGAAAAATTAGATTATTATAGAAAAATGGATGTAAGTGAGTATTTAATTATATTAGATAAATTAAAAAGATACAAATTAAAAGAAGAATTTCAATGGGATTTATTAAAAGTTCCTTTTGATGTTTCTAGAGAAGATTTAATGCAAACATTTATTAATTATGTAGAGGAATTATTTTTATTTAAATATGATAAATTAACAAAACCAGAATGTTATACTGGAGCTTTAGATGAATTAGAACTTTATTATCAAAAAATAAATATGTATTATTCTTTTTCAAAAATATTTGGATTAAATTTTCAGGTAGAATGGGTATATTCAGAAAGATTAAAAGTCAGTGAAGATATAAATAATATACTTTTAAGAATTTAAAATAATTTTATTTAATTAATAATAAGTTTTTAATAGTAACGTTACATTATCTAAATGAATAAAATATATAAAGTTTAATTTTATTAACAAAGGAAGTGTACGTTATGAGTAATGGACCATACTATTATAATGTTCAAGAAGGATATTGTGGCAGTAAGGAAGATTATTATGATAGTAAAGGACATGATCCATATAATATGTGGATAGAAAAATTAGAGAATTTAAAAATAATTTCTAAAAATAATATAGTTAATAAAAAAAATTATAAACACTTTGTAGGTAAAATTATATTAAATGGAATTGCACATAATAAATATTTGTGGGGTGGCATAGAAAATCCTATAAAATCAAAAGTAAATCTTTTAATTGATAATGAAATTATAACTAATTTTACTAAAGGTAAAATAATAGTAGAAACTTGGGTGAATACTAATTTTATTAAATTAGGAAAAAAGGAAGAGCAAGTTATATCTACAGATTTTACACATTCCAACAATGTAAATAGATGTAATTTGAAATATTCAAATAATTTAAATAATAAACCTAAAGAGGGGGTTAATCCTTCTATAGAAATAGTTTCAGCACAATCTACTTTATCTAGAGAACTAAATGGAAAATATATAATTCCTCCAGGTGGATCATATTTACTTTTAATTGAGCCAACATCTTTAGAAAAAGAAATAAATTTGTCCTTTTCATGGTGGGAGGAAGAATTATAGAAAGAAAGAACTTCTAAAATTAAAGTGCATTATTTTTAAATTTGTATTTTAATTTAGAAGGTCTTTTAATATATGGATAAATATAAATTTAAAATTTTTTTGTTTTAATAAAATTTTAATATTAAAGTAAATTTTGGATATACTAAATAATAATTTATTTAGCATATAGATAATTATAATTTAAAATTTACTGGAGGGTAAAAATGGAATTTAATTATTATATACCTACAAAAATATTGTTTGGAAAAGGCAAGTTGGAAGAATTAGGTAAGATTGAATTACCGGGAAAAAAAGCTTTAATTGTAATATCCAAAGGAAGAGCTATGGTTGATAATGGATATTTGGATAAAGTTAAAAATTTATTAAATATGAATAATGTAGAATTTAGTGTATTTGATAAAATATTATGTAATCCAATTAAACAACATGTTCAAGAAGGTGCAAAATTAGCTATAGAGAATAAGTGTGATTTTATTTTAGGATTAGGTGGTGGAAGTACAATAGATTCTGCTAAAAGTATAGCTATTATGGCTAAAAATCCAGGAGATTATTGGGATTATATTATAGGTGGAAGTGGAAAAGGAAAAATGGTTAAAAATGGAGCACTGCCAATAGTAGCAATAACTACAACCGCAGGTACTGGAACAGAAGCAGATCCTTGGACAGTTATTACTAATGAAAAAACAAAAGAAAAAATAGGATTTGGAATAAAGGAAACATTTCCTAAAATTTCTATAGTGGATCCAGAGCTTATGCTGACTGTACCAAAAGAATTAACAGCTTATCAAGGGTTTGATGCATTATTTCATTCTACAGAAGGGTATATTGCTTCAGTAGCTACCCCTATTAGTGATCTTTATGCTTTAAAAAGTATTGAATTATTGACTAAATACTTACCAAAAGTTATTGAAAATGGTGAAGATATAGAAGCAAGAACTAAAGTAGCTTTAGCTAATACACTTTCTGGTTTAGTAGAATCTACGTCTAGTTGTACATCAGAACATTCTATGGAACATGCATTAAGTGCATTTCATAATAATTTACCACATGGTGCAGGTTTAATTATGTTATCTGAAGCATATTATGAATTTTTTATGAATAAAGTTCCAGATAAATTTATAGACATGGCAAAAGCTATGGGAGAAGATGTAGATTCATTAAAAGATGAAGATAAACCTAAAGCATTTATTAAAGCATTAAAAAAATTGCAAAAAAAGTGTGGAGTAGATAATTTGAAAATGTCTTCTTATGGAATAAAAAAAGAAGAAATAGAAGATATGGGTCAAAATGCTAGAGATACTATGGGAGGATTATTTTATGCAGATCCATATATACTTAGCTATGAAGAAACAGTGGATATAATGAATAAAAGTTATAGATAACAATAGTTAGTAGAAATAAAATATATATTAAGTAACCATCTTTACTTAATAATCATATATTAAAGTAGCAAGAGAAATCTTGACTTTTATTTTAATAGGTGAATTTTATGTTTACAGATATGAATCAAACTGATATTTTAAATACTGGATATGTAAATATTAGAAATATGGGTGGATTTATTGCAATGTTTGAAGTTGACTATATGTTAAGTGGTCAACAGATTAAAAAGACAAGTAATATTATTACACTTTTTGGAAGTGAAAAAATAGAAATACCAGCAGAGGCTAATAATATATATGTAAAGGTATCTATTGCAAGTTCAGCTGATTCATGGTTTACAATTTATAATAATCATTTAGATAATATGGGAGTAATTGATTTAGAGTTAACAGGAACTATATGGGAACCTAATTATTATGCTATAACAGAAACACAAAAACCAGCAGGAACTTTTAAAGTTATTAATAATGGTGCTTTTACTATAAAATATAATATTCAATATCATTTAAATGGTATGTTATATTCATTAGATAGTGAAAACTTTTATTTAGGAATGACTAGATCTACTATGTTACCTAATAGAGCACAGGATATTAGTATTACTATAGATATGGATTCAACAGGGCTTGGTAGATGGTCAACTATTTATTCAGAAAGTTTTAAAGATACTCTTAATTTGATAATAACATTATCAGGAACTGTTTTTGCACCAGCAATAGATGTTCAAAAACAAGAAACAGAAAATATGGACGTTCCTCTTAATAGTGTACCTGTAAATGGAATGCCTATGAATACTAATCCTCCTCAACCAATACAGCCAGTAGCAAACAATATTTTAAAAGATGGATATGTAAATATAAGAAATATGGGAGGATTTATTGCATATTTTACTTTGAAATATAAGTTGAATGGAGAATTTTACAATGAAGATTCTAATACAATTCAACTTTTTGGCAGCGAAAAAATTGCAATACCAAGAAATGCTAATGATATTTATGTACAAGTATCAGTGGCTAATATGAGTGGCGAATGGGTACCAATTTATAATAATCATTTAACACAGGCAGGAGTAATTGATTTAGAATTAACAGGAACTATGTGGGATCCAACTTATTATGTAATAACAGAAACAAATTCGGCAGCAGTAGCTGCATTTAGTGTTGTAAATAACGGAGGATTTTTAACAAGATTTTCTATTAGATACTCTGTTGGAGAAGAAAATTTTATATTGAAAACTGGAAAATTTTATCTGGGAATGGTTAGGAAAATTATGTTACCTAGTGATGCTACAGATATAAATCTTACAATAGAAGCAGATGCTATTGGTATAGGAAATTGGTCAGAAATTTATAATGAAACTTTTAGTGATATTCTTAATTTAACAGTAACATTATCAGGAACTATTTGGTCACCTGGAGTATATGTTGATAAGCAACCTTTATCAGGTGATGAAAATGCATCACCATTAAATTCAATGCCACCAAGTATGTTACCAAAGAATCCAGTGGTAAAACCAGTACCAACAACTCCAACTAAGCCAGCAGAGGTTTGCCAATGCGCTAATGATGTAGATAATTTCTTTAAAAATTATATGTCTTTTATGGAACAAATGCATAATGAATTCATGAATCAAATGAAAAAACAAAGATAAAAGTTTATTAAAAAAAAGCTAAAAAGAAATATTTTTATCTCTTTTTAGCTTTTAAGTTTTATTTAAGCTTTTATAATATAATTAATTTTCAATGTAGTGACTCCCTAAAGAATTTTCTCTATTAATCATGGATTGTAATAATGTTTGTCCAAATTTTAAAAAGCTTTTAGCTTGTATTTTAGTTATTATATATTTTTTATTGAAATTTTCATTAAATGTAAAATTACTATTATAATATAGATTGCTCATTAATTTAGAGTAATTAATTTTCAGATTTTCAAGAGATTCTTTATTTCTTATTATAGCAGTATTATCATATAAAGAAGAACGAACATAATTTATAGCTTCTTTTGCTTTTAATTCATCTATTTTTAATACATCTTTAAAGAAATCATCAATATAAGGAAAAATATCTATAGTATTATCAATTTTTTTATTTTTAATATGTTCTTTTGCATTTTTAGCTGCAATTCTACCAAAAACCATAGCTCCAACAGTAGAAAGTCCACCTATTCTATCAGAGCCATGTATTCCACCAGTAGCTTCACCACAAGCAAATATTCCAGAAACAGAGGACTCAGATTTTTCATTTATTTCTATTCCGCCATTACAAGCATGAGCGGAGTGCACTAAATAAATTTTTTCATTAATATCTCCATACATATCTTTAAGCCATTTAAAATAATTATATATTAATGTATCATTAATAGTTTCTATGTTATCAGGATAATAAAAATATACTTTTTCATCACTTTTAACATTCTCTTTAAAAATATGAAAATCAATATTTTTACAATCCATTCTAGAAGTAAAAGGAGCGTAAGTAGAACGTTTTTTTAAGTAATGTTTATCCTTTAAAGGAATAACATCACTTCCATATTTATTTAATAAAGTTATGTATTGGTAAGCTCTTTCGTTAAATACAGCTTTATATTTATTACAATAACTAGTAGGGATAAATTGTATAAATTCTAAATTAATCATTTTACAACCAAGTTTTTCAGCAAAATAATGTATTATAGGAGTATTTTTTTCTAATGAAAAACTATTGCTATATAAAGAAGTATAACCACCACTTGCTATTATTAATGCTTTACAACGAATAAAAGTAAAGTTTTCATCCTTATCTATCATTAGTAAACCTTTACTAGAGTCGTTGAAATTAAAAATATCTAATACAGTACAATGATTAAATAATTGAACATTTTTTTTTGAAAATAAATTATTAAAAATATTTTTAGCAGAAGTAAAATCAAATCCTTTCCATACACGTCCTTTATAATCATAGCAAGGAATTACCAATTCATTATTAAGAGAATTTTTTAAATTTACTCCTAAATTAGATAAATTTAAAATTTCTTTTTCTGCATTATTTATTAATATTTTTGTAAGACTTTCATTATTAATGTTACCTCCTACATCTCCTATAGTTTTTATAAAATCTTTTTTATCTTCTTCATTTTCAGCATAAACCATGCCAAGACCCCAGGTATTTGGGTGAAAACTAGCACCATGACAAGTATCACCAGTAGTTATTATACCTATATCTATATTATTATTTTGCAATTCACTACAAGCAGTTAATCCTGCTAAGCCTGATCCTATTATTACAATGTCTTTAAAGACTTTATTAATTTCCATAATTACTTACTCCTTTGAATATTTAGTGTGTTATTTTAATAAACTTTCTATTTAGATTAATTAAATTTAAGATGTTTAAAAACTTATATTTACATATTTAATAATGTGAAAACATATTGAAAAAAGCTTTATAATGATATGGTATTTAAATAATTTAGAAATAAACTTTAAAATCCTTATACAATAAATACAGTATAACACAATTAAATGTTTACATTAAGAGGGAATTTAAATTTTATACTTTATATGCAATGGAGTAGTTATAAATACACTTTATTTACAAATGTTAAAAGTGTATAATATGCTTATTATGGAAAAAAATGTTGGTTTGATTTTGTTGAAGGGAGAATTTATGAATAATTTAATTACTAGTTTGATTTTTATTTTATTAGGAGTATTTAATTTTTTTATAGGAAAAAAAATTAAAAAAGAACAAATTATAGGTGTGATATCTGGATTTGATAAACAAAAAGATGATCGAAAAGTATTATGTGATTTAATAGGAAATAACTTTATGGCAATGGGGGTTTTAGGAATATTAATTTCTATATTTTATATGACAAGAATTAGTAAAATATCTTTAGGAATGTTTATATTTCTTTATGTTTTTATGATGATAATAACAATTATAAATATAGCATTTAAATCAGATAAATATAGAAAAAAAGGTAAATTATAAATTATACTAGGATTTTTTGAATTTTATAATTAAAAGTAATTAAAAATGCTTATTATATAAGCAACATTTAATTTTTTATATAATAAGCATTTTAAAAATTTTAATTATTATTTTTTTTCTTTTTAAATTTTAAGTAAAGAAAGATTATTAAAATTATACTTAAAATTAGAATACATAAAATGTTATATTTTTTAACTAAAGAAGATATTACAGTTAAATTATCTCCTATAAAGTAACCAGCTAAAATTAAAGTTCCATTCCATAATAGTATTCCTAAAGAAGTGTAGGTAATATAAACTATTAAAGATAGTCTTTCAACCCCAGCTAAAATAGAGACAGCAGTACGAGTCATAGGAATAATTCTAGCTAAAAGAACTGTTATTTTAGCATGTTTAGAAAACCAAAATTTCAAATCTTTAAATATTTTTGTACTTTTTGGTCGTCTTCTTTCTATAGAATTAATAAGACAATTACCACCGAAATATCCAACTGAATAGCAAAGAATAGAGCCTGTAAGTGCTCCTAAAGTACTGCAAATTAATACACCTAATAAACTAAATTCTCCATGAAAAGCAGAAAAGCCTAGAAGAGGAAGAACAATTTCACTGGGAATAGGTATAATAGAATATTCTAAAGTAACTATAATATAAATACCAATATAACCTAATTGACCAATAAAAGCTATTATTATATTTACTATTTCATTAATATGTTCCATAAAATCACCTGCTTATTAAAATGGAAGAATCAATTATTTTTTTTCTTTTTATGCTTTAAATACCATAATAATATTATTAACAAACCTACAATTATAATACAGTATAAGCTATATTTGCCAATTAAATTGGTTATAGTATTAAAATTATCACCTAAAAAATATCCTAAACCAATTAATGCACCATTCCATAGAAATATTCCTATAGATGAATACATTAAAAATATATTTAATTTTAATTTTTCAGCACCAGCTAAAATAGATACATAAGTGCGAATGAAAGGTAAAACTCTAGCAATTAATACAGCTAATTTTCCATATTTTAAAAACCAAATATTTAAAGTTTTAATGGATTTTTTAGTACTAGGAAATTTTTTTTCTATGAAATTCATTAAAGGTATACCACCGAAATATCCAATATAATAACATATTATACAGCCTATTAAACCTCCTAATAAGCTGAAAAATAGAGCACCAATTAATGAAAATTCTCCAAGAGAAGTAGCTATTCCAATAAAAGGTAGAACAACTTCACTAGGTATAGGAATACAAGTATATTCTAATGCAACAACTATAGTTATACCAGTATAGCCCATAACTCCAATTAAATTAGTTATTATATTTATTAATGTAGTTAAATTTTCCATGAAATCGCCTACTTTTTTCATATTTTATTTTATAAAATACCAACTAAGAAAATTAATAATCTTAGTTGGTATAAAAATTAAAATTAAGAAGCAATTTTCTCTTTAACTTTTTTGTCTTTAGGAGAATTTTCTATTGATTCTTTTCTTTCAAATGAATGATGTAAAAATTTAAATCCTTGTATTATTATAAATGGAATAAGTGAAAGTCCATATATTATAAATAAATTTGTAAGTGTAAGAGGTTCTACTTCAAATATTACTCTTAATGGAGGAATAAGTAAAACAGCATTTAATAATAGGAAACCTATTCCAAAAGCTTGCCATAAATATTTATTACCTAAAAGAGCAGTTTTAGATAATACATGATGTGTAGATTTACTATTAAATCCATGTACAAGCCTTGATAGACATAAAGTTGCAAAGGCCATAGTACTTGCTAGCATAGAACCACTTTCTTTTAAACCAATATGGAAGGCTATCATTGTAACAATACCTATAATTAATCCCTCTACAAATACATTAGTTATAAATTCTTTAGTTAATATAGATTGTTTTACATCTCTAGGTTTTTCTTTCATAACATCATTGTTATGAGGTTCTAACCCTAAAGCTATAGCAGGAAGACTATCAGTAAGTAAGTTTATAAATAAAAGATGCACAGCAGCAAATGGAACTGGTAAAGCTAATATAGAAGCATATAAAACTGATAAAATACCAGCTGTATTACCAGATAGTAAAAATTTAATTGCATTTGTGATATTAGTATATATATTTCTACCATTTGATATAGCTTTTACAATAGTTGCAAAGTTATCATCAGTTAATACCATAGATGCAGCATCTTTAGCAACTTCTGAGCCGGTTATACCCATTGCAACACCTATATCAGCTTGTTTTAATGCTGGAGCGTCATTAACTCCATCACCTGTCATAGCAACTACATTACCTTTTTCTTGCCAAGCTTTAACTATTCTTATTTTATGTTCTGGAGATACTCTAGCATATACAGAGTATTTTTCTACTACATCTTTAAGTTCTTTATCACTTAATTTATCAAGTTCACGCCCTTCAATAGCTTCAGTATCATATTTTAATATGCCTATTTGCTTTGCAATAGCAGAAGCTGTAATTTTGTGATCACCTGTTATCATAATAGGCTTTATACCTGCTTTAATACATTCTTGAACTGCTTTAGCAGATTCTTCTCTTGGAGGATCCATCATAGAAATTAAGCCTATAAATGTTAAGTTATTTTCATCTTCTATGTTTATATCAGTATGAGAAATTTCTCTAAAACCAAAAGCTAAAACCCTAAGACCTTTTTCAGAAAAACTTTTATTTACTTTTTCTATACTTTCTTTTTCTTTGGATGTTAAAGGAAATACTCCATCAATAGTTTTAATATGAGTTGCTTTATTAAGCATTACATCTAAAGCACCTTTAGTTACAAGTATATTTTTTCCATTTAAATTATAAACTACACTCATTAGTTTTCTATCAGAATCAAAAGGTATTTCACCTAATCTTGGATAATCATCTCTTACTTTTAATTCATCTAAATTATACAATTCTCCAAGATTTATAAGAGCAACTTCAGTTGGATCACCTAATTCTTTTTCCGGAGTAGTAACAGCATCATTACAAAGTAAACTCATAAATAATAAGTCTTTTTCAATATTATTATTTAGATTTAATTCTGTTGCCTTAAAAATTCTATTATTAGCATATAATTTTTTAACAGTCATTTTATTTTGAGTTAAAGTACCTGTTTTATCAGAACATATTATAGAAACACTACCTAAACCTTCAACAGCTTGAAGTTTTCTAATTATAGCATGTTCCTTTGCCATTTTTTGAGTTCCTAAAGATAGAACTATAGTTACAATAGAACTTAAAGCTTCTGGAATTGCTGCAACAGCTAAAGCAACAGCAAACATAAATGAATCAATAATAGCTTGACCTCTAATTATATTCACTATGAAAACAGCACCACAAATTATTAATATAACTATAGCAAGTTTTTTACCGAAGTTATCAAGATTTATTTGTAAAGGAGTTTTCTTTTCTTTAGTATCTTTTAAAAGTTGAGCAACTTTACCAAGCTCAGTATTCATTCCGATAGCAGTTATTATTACTACAGCTCTACCATAAGTAACAAGGCTGCCAGAGTAAACCATATTTTTTCTATCTCCTATAGGAATATCATTACCATGAATTATTTCATCACTTTTTAATATACTTTCAGATTCACCAGTTAAAGAACTTTCATTAACTTGTAAACTAAAATTTTCAATAATTCTTCCATCAGCAGCAACAAAATCACCAGCTTCTAAATAAACAATATCACCTACCATTACTTCACGAGAAGGGATTTCCGTTTTGTTACCATTTCTTATAACCTTAGCAGCAGGAGCAGATAGTGCTTTTAAACTATTTAAGGATTGTTCAGCTTTAACATGTTGTACTGTGCCTAAAATTGCATTTATTATTACAACAACAAAAATTACTATTGCACTTTCAATATTATTTAAAAACATTGAAATAGTAGCTGCAATTAAAAGAATAATTACTAACATATCTTTAAATTGCTCTAAAAAAACAGTAAAAGTACTTTTCTTTTTACCTTCTTGAATTTCATTATAACCGTATTTTTCCCTTAAATTTTTAACCTGTTCATTGGTCAATCCATTAGGAGTCACATTTAACATGGTCATTAATTCTTCTTTAGATTTTTCATATGCATTTTTCATAAAATTTCCTCCTATTATAATATTCTTGTATAAAAAAACAAGACCTTTAATATAATCTCAAAAATTACAAAAAAATTGAGATTATATTAAAAGTCTTGTAACCAAAAAAATTGGTGTATAATACCAGGCTAAATGCCGCGATGTTGATATTATAACTTGTAACTACTCCCTTTTAATATGATTTTATTACTTTAATATAATGATATTGTAATCATTGGAAAAAGTCAATACTTTTCCATAAGAAGTAATTAAAATAATTTATTTAAAATCCAATTAAAAATTATAATATAAATTTATAGTATAACTTTTAATTGGATTTTAATATAAAAAGTTATTTTTTTGTAAATTTATTATATTCTAATTCATCAGATATAC
>NZ_WHJC01000081.1 GCF_009295725.1 Clostridium tarantellae | reverse complement strand
GAGTAAATTATTTATAGTTTACTCTTTTTTTAGTTTTTATATTTTAAATGGTATTTAATATAATAAAAATTAACATTGATGCTTTGAGTAGAATAGTATATTTTGTTAAAATTTTTAATTATCAATTGATTTTATTTTTTAGAGGAGGAGATAAATTGTATTGTAATTGTTCTAATAAAGAAAATTATGAAGTAATAGCTTTATGTGATATAAAAAAATTTGCAGATAAAAATGGACCTTTTAATAATAAAGCTTGGGTTCAAATATCTGTATCAGACCTTTTAATGTTAGATTGTAATAAGCTTGCTATTGAAAAAATTGAGAAGATTTATATTAATGTATCTATAGCTAATACAAAAATAATAGAAACTCCTGTAAGTAGTAATCCTAATTCAGAGGGAATGACTTTAACAGGAAAAAAACTTTTAATTGACGGATTTATTTGTTCAAAAATTGTTTATACCTCCTTAACTAAGGAGCAATCAGTTTATACTTCTAAGTTTACCGTTCCTTTTTGCACTTATATTGTTATTGAGCCAAATGCAGATGTTTTTAATGATAAATATTGCATAAAAACTTGTATTGAAGATGTATTTTTATCTCTTGCTGACTGTAAAACTATTTTTCAAAATGTAACACTATTTTTAGTAGCTGAAAAGGTAAGTATTACCTGTCCCAGTGTTCAACCTGCAAAGGAAGATTGTACAATTATTAATGTAATTCCACCAGTTCCTCCTGATCCAGAACCCGATTCTTGTGAAGAACCTCAAATACCAGAAGGAGAAACAGCCTCTATTATAAATGTTGTGAGAGTTAAGGATAGTAACGTACGTAACACTATAAGTGAAATATATTTTCATACTAATACAAAACAAATAAAAGTTACTTCTAATAGTAATTTAAGTACTTCAGATAATACTTATCCTAATAATGCCTACTTTTTATTTAAATTAAGAGATTGTAATAATAATATAAAAAAGAAAGCTCTCATAAAAAGTAAGGAAGATGCTAGTAATTTCAAAATGGCATTAGAAAATACTGATTTTAAATATGGTGATTTTATTGAAGTGGAACTTCTTTTAGGAAGAACTGCTGAAATTGCAGATTTTCCATCGTCTCCACAAATAGAAATTTTAGGAAGAACTGCTGAAATAGGTGATCTTATTAAAAATTTTTATAAAATTAATTATAATGGGCTTACAGCATATACCCCTAATCCTCCAATTACTTTTCCAATACTTCCAAATGTTATAAATATAAACTCAGTGAATAATAGTAATAACCCTATTATTTCTATGGTTTTTAATAAGGAAGACAAAATGATAATTACTACCTTTAGAAATGAAAGTGCTGATAGAAGTAATGATTATACCTATGCAAGCTTTAAATTATCTAAACCAAATGGAACAGTTGTTGCAGAAGTTGATTTTAATTCTCGGCAAAGTCCAGCGGGATATATAGATTCCTTAATAAAACTTCTATTTGAATATAATGATATTATTGAATTAACCTATTCACCACAAGCTATGACAAATGTTAATATAACTCATTTTCCTAGTGCAAATCAAAATCATACTCCTACTACTAACACAGAAAAATATAAAATAACTCCTACAGGGTTAGTTCTTATTAATACACCTACAATTATAGATACTTTGCCGAATACTATAACATTAAATGCTGCTGATAATACTCCTGTATTAAATATTCAATTTGATACTACTAATGATAAAGTTAAGGTTAATTCTACTGGAAAAACAACTGATTCAACTGGTGGAACAGATTATTTTAGTTTTACTTTATATGAATCTGATGGAAAAACAGAAAAAATAACTGATACAATAGGAGGTAATATGAACGGTATGGATTTTTCAAATAAAGTTTCAAATACAAGTTTTCAAAATGGAGATATAGTTGTTTTAGCCTATGAAGCCAGTGATAAGGTAATAATAACTAATTATCCTGATTCAAATACTCCAACATATACTCCAAAAGGAAATGAAGAAAGTTTTCAAATTACTCAAACTGGATTAGTTAAATATACACCTGTAACACCACCTATACCAGATTTATTAAAATCTCAAGAAATAAACTTTGACAATGTAGCTACAATAACTTTTGACGTTGATGCTAAACAATTAAAGGTAACTTCTACTGGTAACATAGAGGCACCAAGATTTAATAATGCAAAATATTTTTTATTTAAATTAAGAGATTCTTCCAATAATATAAAAAAATATTCTTCCATAAAGGCATATGAAAATGCTAATAGTTTTGCAAGTGAGTTAAATAATAGTCCTTTTGTTTTTAGAGATATTATAGAATTAACTTGTTTTACTAATACAAAAATAGAAATTAAAAATTTTCCTACCACAGGACAAAATACATTTATTGATGGAAAATCTTTTAATTCAGAAGTAGTTCAAGGCTTTTTTAGAATAACTGCTAATGGATTACAAGACTATACTCCTTCCGTAGCTCCAGCAACAGCTACTTTACCAAACACTATAAAAATTAATACAATTACTAATGATGATTTTTTAGCTATAAATTTTAACACTTTAGATAAAGTATTTCAAACTTTTTCTTTTGCAAGGGCAGCTGATACTTCTAATGAGTATAATTATGTTATAGCTAAATTATATGATACAAATAATAATTTAATTATAACCAGTACAATACCATCAAATAATAGTACAGCATCTGTAGAGACAGGACTTAGTTCTAGAATATTTGATTATAATTATATTTTAGATTTAACCTATGCTTATAAAGCTAGACCTAATATTTTAGTAACTAACTTAAATGGTACAGACTATGTTCCAGAGCATTTTAATGAACGTTATAAAATAACTACCACTGGGTTAGAACTTATACCTATGTTTCTTCCAAATCTTATAACTATAAAAGGTGTTAATGATAATTCTGTTGCATTTATAGAATTTAATGCATTAGAGAATACTCTCAAAGGTACTGCCACTAGTAATATGGCTGATTCCTCTAATGATTATGATTATGTTATAGTTAAACTTCATGCTTTAATTGACCCTACATTAACTAATCCACTTATAACAGCTACTTTGAAATCAAATGCAGTTTCTACAACTTTTGCAAATACTATTAATAGAGGTTATTTTAAAGAAGGTTTTATTTTGCAAATAGTTTGTAATGATAAAGCTTTAAATAAAGTTACTATAAGTAATTTTGGAAGTTTAGGACAACTTTATACAATTACTAAAAGTATAGAATACTTTAAAATAACTAATAACGGATTAGTTTTATTTACTCCTACATCCATGTTAAAGAATAATGTAATCTCAACTAGAGATGGTAGATTTGTAAATTCTTTGAAGGATATACTTACTATATCATTTGATTCAGATTCTTTTAAAATAAAAGCAAGTACTACTGGTGAAGCAATAGGAAGACTTAATATAAATTGGTCTGAACGAATTGCTTTTTCATATAAATTTAAAGATAGCAATGGTGTTGTAATAAAAGAAGATTCTGTATATGCATATGATAGTGGTACTCTAAATCGAGATGGAAATGCTACTAGTTTAGTAAATGGTTTAAATGGAACCCATTTTGCTTATGGCCAATCTTTAGAACTTTACTCGCCAGCTAATGATTATAACACTATTAAGAAAGTTCGGCTTCATATATCAAATTTTCCATTTAACTCTAATGAATATTGGAAAGTTAATGATACAGAAACAGTTACTATAACTCCTTTAGGATTAGTTTTATCTAGTTCTCCACTTGCTAATATACAATTTTTAGAAAATGTAATACAGGTAAAAGACAAATCAAGTGGAGACTTTATAACTCAAATTTACTTTGATATATCCTCTAATAAACTTATAGCAACTTCTAGTACTACAAAAGTAAATTTTAATTCAAGTGCGCCATCTCATGATTATTTTGTTTTTATTTTAAAAGATAGTTCAGGTAATGAAAAAAGTGTTGCTAGACTTAAAGAAAATGAATATGTTAATAATTTTTTAAATGCTTTAAACACTGTTTCTTTTAATATTGGAGATAGAATAGAATTGTATTGTATTAACTATTCTAGTAAAGTATCTATATCTAATTTGCCTAAATTTGGAGAGGAATATAAGTTGTTAAAAAATGGTGAAGAATTTATAATAACTAAATTAGGTTTAATAACATTAATAAAGATTTTAAAAAATAAAATAACTTTCTTAGGGTTAGGTAATGATTTAATAGCAACAGTTAATTTTGATACTAATTTAAAAGAATTAATTGTAAACTCTACTGGTACTCAAGCACATTCTTTCTTTGGAAATAGAGAATACTTTGCAGTGGTTTTAAAAGATGACTCTGGTACTACAATAAAAGAAGCTTCAGTAAAAGGTAATGAAAATGCTAATGCTTTTGCAACTACTTTAAATGATACTTCTTTCCAATATGGATATACTATAACTGTTCGTTTTGCAGAGAAAGGCAGGTTTTTAGTTTCAAATTATCCTAATGATGGTGATACCTATAAATCATCTGATGGAAATCCAAAAACTTTTATTATAAATAATTTAGGATTGGTATTAAAAAAAAATACACTTAAAAATACTATAAATTTTAATGGATTTGGGGATAGACCTATTGCTGCAATTAATTTTGATGAATTTTCTAATACTTTAATTGTAACATCTACTGGTAATGTAGCGCATAGTAATTTTGGAGATAGAAAATACTTTACAGTAGTTTTAAAAGATAATTCTAGTACCACTATAAAAGAAGCTTCAGTAAAAGGAAATGGAAATGCTAATGATTTTGCAGCTACTTTAAATAATACCTCTTTCCAAAATGGATATACTATAACAATTAGTTTTATAGAGAAAGATAGATTTTTAGTTTCAAATTATCCTAATGATGGTGATACCTATGAATCACCTGATGATAATCCTAAAACTTTTACTATAACTTTAAATGGTTTAGTTTTACAATAATAAAGTAAAACTTAAAAGCTCAATAGGTTAATAAGTGGATTTTTTAATAATCCACTTATTTTTCCTTTTTATATTCTATATTTAAACAAAATTGTTTCATATTAACTTATTATTGGATATAATTATTATTAATCTTATAAAGAAAAAAGGGAGATTTTATGAAGAATAATATTAATATTTTAATTATAGAAGATGATAATGATATAAATAATTTATTATATGAAATGCTTAATAATGAAGGGTACTATGTTAAATCAGCTTATTCTGGTACAGAGGCTTTAATTTATTTAAAGGAAAAATCATGGCAACTTATTTTGTTAGATTTAATGTTACCTGGTAAAAGTGGGGAGGAACTTTTACTTAACATAAGAGAAAAGTGTAAAATGCCTGTTATTATTATTTCTGCCAAGGAAGAATTAGGCATAAAGGCTAAAACCCTTAGAGCTGGTGCAGATGATTTTATAACCAAGCCCTTTGATATAGATGAGGTTTTAGCTAGAGTGGAAGCTAATTTAAGAAGATATATGGAATTTTCTAAGGGGACAGATTATAGTAATATAATGTCATATAAAGAACTTACTATTGATGAAGATAGTAGAATTGTAAGAGTAAATGAGACTGAAATAAATTTAACTGGTAGAGAATTTCATATTTTAGAGCTTTTTTTGAAATATCCAACTAAAGTGTTTTCAAAGGCAAATTTATTTAAAAGTGTTTGGGGAGAAAATTTTCTTTGTGATGATAATACTATAACTGTTCATATAAGTAATTTAAGAAATAAGATTATTAAAGCTGGTGCAAAGGAAGAGTATATAAAAACCATATGGGGTATAGGTTATAAATTAGATGTATCTTAAGACTTTCTTAAGAATTTCTTTGTGGTTATTTAGTATTTAAATTTTATAATTAAATTAATTCATAAAGAAAGGAGCTAAAAGCTTATGGAATATGTTTTAAGAACTAATAACTTAACGAAAAAATATAAAAATCATATTGTTTTAAATAAGGTTAGTATAAATATTAAAAAAGGGGATATTTATGGTTTTATAGGTAAAAATGGTGCAGGTAAAACCACTTTAATGAGATTAATTACTGGATTAGCTAGTATATCTTCAGGAAGTATTGAAATTTTTGGACATGATAATTTAAATAAATTAGAAAAAGAAAGAAAAAGAATAGGTATTTTAATTGAATGTCCAGCTATTTCTCCTAATATGACAGCTTATGAAAATATGGAATTAGTAAGGCTTCAAAAGGGTATACCTGGTAACATGTGTATAGAAGAAAAGCTTTCTTTAGTTGGATTAAAGAATGATAAAAAGAAAAAGATTAAAAATTTTTCTTTAGGAATGAAACAGAAATTAGGGCTAGCTATGGCACTTCTTGGGGACCCTGAATTTTTAATTTTAGATGAGCCTACTAATGGATTAGATCCTATGGGAATAGTTGAAATGAGAGAACTTTTAAAGAAATTAAATAAGGAAAAAGGCATTACTATTTTAATTTCTAGCCATATTTTAAGTGAAGTTTACCAGTTAGCTAATTGTTATGGTTTTCTTAATAAAGGACAACTTATAGAGGAAATAACTCAAAAACAGCTAGATGAAAGATGTAAAAAAGTTATTGAATTAAAGGTTAATAATGTTGAAAAAGCTACTTGGGTGTTAGAAAATAAATTAAAAACTATAAATTTCAAGGTGTTACCAAATAATATTATAAAACTTTATGATTATATAGATAATCCAGGGAAGGTTTCTAAATCTCTTAATAATGAGGATATAATAGTGAATCAAATCATTGTAAAGGGAGATGAACTAGAGGATTATTTTGTGAATTTAATGGGAGGTAATTTTAATGGTTAATTTATTAAAATCTCATTTATTTATATTAAGAAAAAGTAGAACCTATAAAAATGCCTTTATAATATTAACCTGTATTATTATTTTTACTACAATAGTAAGTTTTTCTGAAGAAAATGGCTCTATAATGCTTAGTGCTGTTATGAAAAATAATAGGCTTTATGGTTTTCATATAGGAAATTTATTAGAATTTCAAGGGTATTTAAATATTTTTAGAGCTGCCTTAGGATTAAGTCTTTTTATAGCAATAATAATTTTCTTTTTAGTGGGGGATTTAGTTATTAGTCCCTATAATAATGGTATGTTAAAAAATACTATATGCTATGGTCATAACAGATATAAAATATATTTATCTAATGTGATATCTTTATTAATAGGAACTATCCTCCTTGCACTATTTACTTTAATAACTTCTATGGTGGTTTTAAGTTTATTCTTTAATTATGGAAACCCTATAAGTAAGGAAGAAGTTATTACTATGATAAAAATAATTCCTATATGGTTACTAATATTATGTGCTATATGCTCTTTTTACGCATTAATAGCTACAATTATTAAAAGTAAAGCTACAGTAGCAACGGGAGGAGCATTATTTATAACACTAGTTTCCTTTCTTTTATTTAATGCACTTTCAGATGTGACAAGAAGTAGAATTCCAATTTATATGTTAGGAGATTTATGTGGATATGTACGTTATGATTCCTCATTGTTAATTTTTGGAGTAAATTCATTGATGATAATAGTAGTAAGTACAATAATTGGAGCTATGATTTTTAAAATTCAAGAAGTAAAATAAAATTATGTGGATTTTAATATTTTTTAAAAGGGTAGGTAAGAGTTACTTTATAGTGTTTTAATTATTTGGTAACTCTTACCTTATATTATAAGTTAAATTATAGCTCAAAATTTAGTGTAGAAATATTCTTTAAATAAATCCTTCAATATTGTTGGCTCTCTTATAAGATTTTTCAATGATTTCCTTTGGGTAGCCAATATAGTCTAGAAGTTTAATTGCATTTCTAGTTTTAGAAATACCCTGTTTAATTTTATAATCAAAACTTAAACCTTCTTTTTCGTCTACCTTTTCACTAAAATAATAAAATTCATAACCTTCTTTTAATATATCAACTAGTTCTCTATCATGAGTTGTTACAATAGAAATACTATTTCCTCTATTTATATGAGTTAAAATTTCTGCTGAAGCTGCTATTCTTTCTATGGGATTAGTACCTCTAAATATTTCATCTATAGGACAAAATACTGGTATGTCTTTATTTAAGGCTTTTATTATTCTTAATAAGGATTCAGCTTCAGCCATATAATAGCTTTTTCCGTTAGTTACATCATCGTTTGGACTAATGGAAGACACTATATTAAAAAATGAAGCTTCATATTTTTTTGCCAGTACAAAATAAACAGTTTGGGCTAAAATCATATTTATGCCTATCATTCTTAAGAATGTGGATTTACCAGACATATTTGTACCAGTTAAAATCATACCTTTCTTTTTCATATTAACAGAATTAGCTACACCATTTTTTAAAAGAGGATGATTTCCCTGTTCTATATTGAGGCATAATTCATTTTTAAAAACAGGAGTTGAATATTGTGATTTTAAACTATATTTATAGCTGGAAATAGCTATAAGTGCATCAATTTCTCCTAAGGCACTGTATAAATCAATAAGATCCCTTTTATGTTTCTTTAATAAAGGTGCTATTTTATAATAGCTAGTTACCTCTAAAAGAAAAATAATTGAAAGAGGTTGAAAAATACCACCCCATAGGTTTATAAATTTTATAATAAATGTAGAATTATCTATTACTTTTAATTTTTTATTAAGTTTTTTTAATTTATTTGTGTAAACACTTAAATTTTCATCATTTAGCCTAGTTATTTTTTTAGATATAGTAAGCATTTCACTTAAGTAAGATAGTCCATGAGAATGTACTTTATACTTTTCTTTCTCACAAATATATGCCATGTTTATAATGGATAAAACAAGTAAAACTATTCCTATGGTAGTTTCTTTAAAAATAAGTAGTAATATAAATAATATGAAAGGAAGTACCTTACCTAAAAGGGTATATAAATAATACTTAAACTTACTTTCTAAAATTTCATTATCTATCATTTCTAAAAAAGTATTTTTTCTATCTCTTCCTAACTTAAAAAACAAATATTGAAGTTTAGTTCTAGTTTTTTCATTTTTTTGAAAAAAGTTAATAAGTTTATCTCTTTCTTTAAGGGATTTCTCTGATATTAAAGGATTTCTAAGGAGTTTATATAAAGAGCCTTCTCCCACACTACTATAGGTTCTATCTAGTTTTTTATATACCTTGTCCATATCAAAGTCATTAAAGCTTTCATTATCTAAGGTATAATGATTTTTTTCACTTATATCAAAAAGTTTTCTTGTATATTTTTCCTCACATTCCTTAAAAAGCTCCTCACCATATTCTTCTTTTATAATTCTCATAGTTCTTAATTTAGGAAATATCCATTCCTTTAAGTTTCTAAAAAATAGATTTATATTCACAGTTTAAATTATCCCTCCAGTATTATATTCTAAATTTTTACATTTGAATAACTATTTATAGAATATAATATCATAAAAAAAAGATATTGGAAGTGAATAAGTAAAATTAAGAGAATAATTTATATTAAATTATAATTTTAAAATCTATAATACAAACAAATACTATATTTTACATATCTTTGAATTAAAATAATAAGTGTGTATAATAAAGGATAATAAAATTTAATATTATGTATATAAAGGAGCTGAGTTTATGACTAAAAAAAAATTGTCTCAACCTACTAAAAAAAAATACTTAGCTTTGAGTAGCATATTAGTAATATTAGCTCTAGGAGGTACTGTACTTTTGCTAGAAAATTCATTACCTGAAAATTTTAATGATTTTAAAGTTGAAAAATCCCCCATATTATCTACGGAAAAACTATTAGATAATTTGGATAAAGATCATGTAAATAATAACGATAACGAGGAAAATATTACTGAAACTTCAGAAGAAAATTCTTCAGAAGATTTAAATAAAAAAAATAATAAAGACTCTCAAAGCTTACCTAACTCTAATAAATTTAATAAAAATACCAAAAAGAACAATTCCCAAGAACAAAATAAAAATAATGAACCAGTAAAAAATGATAATAAAGCTTCATCTACAGTTTCAGAAGATAAACCTACGGTTACTCCAAATATTTCAGAAAAACCTAAAGAAAAACCAGATAAAATTGAACCTAAAAAAGAGCCTGAAAAAGAAACTTCTAAACCAAAAGAAAATAAAGAAGAAAATATTCCTAATAAAGATAATGTAACAGAAAAAGTAACAGAAAAAGAATCTCCAAGTAAAAAAGAACCTAAAGAAAATAATAAAAAAACTGAAGAACATAAACAAACAAACTCTTCACCCCAAAAAACAGAACATGATAAATATTAACATTTATTCAGCTTTATTCCATATAATTTATTTTAAAGCACTCTATTTATAGTCTGAATATAGATAACATTTCATTAAAATTGCATTTTAAAATAAAAAAAATCTATATTATTTCTATAAAGAAGCCATAGACACACAAATTTTCTTACAGACCCATTATATAGAAAAAACATGCTAATTTTAATAATTAGCATGTTTTATATTTTTAATGTAAATTTACTATATTTCCTGCTATATCTATTGACCTAACTTTTGAAATATCTATTGGTAATTTCGGTATATACTTACATTCTTTACTTTTATTAATATTATCCCTATGTGCTACATCATATTGAATAATTTCTGTAGTTCCATCATTCATATTAAGCTTTATATATTCTTCATTAAAATCTTTTCCTATTAATGTTACTCCTAATGGTGATAATTCAATATTTTTTACTGCTCCTTTTTCTAGCTCTAAATTACATTTTATATTTTTCTTTTCTGTAACAGGCTGAAGTTTAAAATTAGCTTTCCAATTACCTTCTGTGTAATTTTTACTTGATACAAAAAATCCATCTAAATTTACTTCATCCATATTTATATTACTTATGTCTAGTATATACTCAATGTACTCTCCACCGTAAGTTGTATTTCCATTATTATCTACTCCAAAATGTATATTTGATACATCTGTCTTTATTTCTTCCCCTAATTTATTAGTAAAATAAAAACTTCCATGTTCATCTTTAGAATTTGGATTCCATTTAGTTTGAATGTGAAGTCCATCATTAAGTATTCCAATATTAGATATAGTTACAAAGTCTACATTAGGAATTTTAATGTTTGTTTCATTTGGTTTTAAAATTTTTGCACTTTCTTCTTTAAGATACTTAGATGCCAACTCCCCTGCACATCCTGGAATATTATTCATATCCAATAAGACTGTTTCTATATTATTATCTCCTATGATATTTTTTAGAGTATGATTATCTATAGTAGTATTTGTTTTTACTTTTCCACTTAATAGTTTATTAAAAGAAAACTCTATTTCTTTATTACTTAATTTCTTTCCTCCATTAAGTTGAATACGAATAGTTGCAGTTTTACTTTCTTCATCATAATTAACCACATTAGCCCCAAATGCACTACCCTGTGAAAATTTATATGAGTCAAAAAAATCTACAGTTTCATCAACTCTATTTCCTAACAAATCTTGTAAAGTTACATATATAACTGCCATGTCATTATCATTCATAGCTGCTACAACTTCCATCTTAATTCCATTATCCTCTGACACAGTTTGAATAGGCTTAAGATTAGATAGTTCAAAATTACTATTTATTGTAGATAATAACTTTTGAAAGCTTGAAGATGCTGCCATTACTGGTACACATAAAATCACACTTAAGCTTGCAGCACATACTCCAATTATAGCTTTTCTAAAATAAGTTGGTTGTTTTTTAGAAACCAGTTTATTTTTAACATTTAATTTTATATTAGATTGTGGGGTATTAATTGTATTAAGAGCATCTCTTATAATTTTTTCATCATTATCCTTTAACATATTTTCCTCCATTAATATTCATTTTGATTTTTTCTTAGAGCTTTTGCTAATTTCTTTTTAGCTCTTTCATATCGCTTCCGTAATGTAGCCGCAGAAGCATCATATATTATCTCTAATTCTGAATACTCTTTTTCATCTAAAATTCTGCTAAACACAAGTGCACGATCTTTGGGAGTAAGCTGTAATAAAGCCTCTCTTAACTCCTCATTTATATAAGTATCATCATAAATTGGTTCATGCTTTTTCTCATATTTATTAGAGAAAATTTGAAATCTTCTTTTTCTAGTTATATCAATACATGTTGTATAGGCAATTCTATATAACCATGCACTTAGAGAAGTTCCTGTTTTAAAGCTTTGTCGCTTGTTATAAGCCTTAACAAATGTCATTTGTACAGCATCTTCTGCTTCGTAATAATCACATAATATATTGTGACAATATTTTAAAAGGGCTTGCCCATATAATTCTATTGCTAAATTTAGTTCATGTTCTCCTCCTTTTGAAAAGGAATTATTTAATCTATCTTCTTCATTAGTATAATAATCTAAAGTTTCATAAGTATTATAAATATGCAACTACATTATCTCCCTTCAAATATTAAAAAGTACTTTTCACTTCTATAACGGATAAGTATTTTAATATGTGACATAAACTAAAAAAAATTTATTAATTATTAAAAATTTTTTTTATATTATCTAAATGAATATTTATTTAAAATAGAATAATAAAAAAAGATTATGTTTCTTGAATTATTTGCATTCTTACAAAATTATTATATCACCTAATATTTTCTTGCATAAAAAAATGCTTTTATAATAATTTAATTATAAAAACATTTTTTATTATTTATTAAAATTTTAATAAAAGGCTCTATTAGAC
>NZ_WHJC01000080.1 GCF_009295725.1 Clostridium tarantellae | reverse complement strand
ATTTTAAAGTACAAATAAAGCTATTGACTATTGCTAAAAGTAATATATAATATTATTATAGTTAGGTTTGTGGTTGAAAGTCGATGCCAGTCGCAGGCAAAACGATCCACGTAAGTTAAACAAAGTTTTAATGAGCATGGTGCGGCTTAGAGGTAAGTCCTGCCAGTAAAATAAACTGAGAGGGTTAGTAGTGAGAGGTTAATTCCGGGTAGCAAAAACTCCAGCAGGCGAGTGTGGGGTCAAAGACCAGGTCAACTAACTAAAAAGTCATGTTTTACATGGCTTTTTTTATTTTTAGAAAATTATAATTTTGAGAATCTGTGGATAACTTTAATTAAAGTGCAGAAGGCGGTCTGCGAAGTAGATTTTTATATTTATAAACTGTTATAAATATAAAAAATTAAATTAAATTAAGAAAAATGAAGTAAAGTAAAGTAGAGTAAATACAAGTGTAGAAATTTTCAGTAAATTCGGAAAAATACAGCTTGTATTAGATATTTAAGGAGAGTAAAATAAAGATATCAGCTGAGTATGAATTTCAGTTGATTCTTATTTAAGAGAGGGGCTGAGTATATGAAAGTAACAGTATATGCTAGAAATATTGAATTAACAGATGGATTAAAGGATGCAGTTGAAAGAAAAATATTAAAGCTAGAAAAGTATTTTGCTCCAGAGGTAGAAGCTAAAGCAACACTAAAAGTTGATAAAAATAAACATATCATAGAAGTGATGATACCGTTTAATGGTGTTTATTTAAGAGGTGAAGAAGCTACAGATGATATGTATAAATCTATAGATTTAGTAGAAAATAAATTAGAAAGACAAATTAGAAAACAAAAAACTAAGTTAGAAAAAAGAAAAAATTATGATTCTCTAAGATTTGCACATATAGCTTCATTAACAGAAGAAGAAATTGAGCCAGAGATAGTTAAAACTAAAAGATTTGATATTAAACCAATGATGGCAGAAGAAGCAGTATTACAAATGGAATTAATAGGACATAATTTCTTTGTTTTTCAAGATGCAGAAACAAATCAATTAAATGTAGTTTATAAAAGAAAAGATGGACATTATGGGTTAATAGAGCCAGAGTTTGAATAAAAATTTAATTTAAAACTCTCATAAAATATATGGGAACACAGGAGGTTTTTACCTAATGTGTTCTTTTTTAGTTAAAAATGTAAAAGTTTTTATATATTTACTACATTTATTGAAATATTCTATATAACAATGTTATAATTGAGTAAATAATGCAAGAAATTAAATACAATAGAATTGAGGGATTATGTAATGGGACTATTTGACAAAATGTTTGGAACATATAGTGAAAGAGAAGTAAAAAGAATAAAGCCTATTGTAGATAAAATAGATAGCTTAGGGCCGGATATAGAAAAACTTTCAGATGATGAACTTAGAAATAAAACTGAAGAATTTAAGAATAGATATGAAAAAGGAGAAAGCTTAGATTCATTACTTCCAGAGGCTTTTGCTGTTTGTAGAGAAGCTTCAATTAGAGTTCTAGGCATGAAACATTATAGAGAACAGCTTATGGGGGGAATTATTCTTCATCAAGGTAGAATTGCGGAAATGAAAACAGGAGAAGGTAAAACATTAGTTGCAACGTTACCAGCATATCTTAATGGTTTATCAGGTAAAGGAGTTCATGTTGTAACTGTAAATGATTATTTAGCAAAAAGAGATAGAGATGAGATGGGTCAGTTATATGGTTTCTTGGGATTAACAACAGGTGTTATTATTCATGGATTAACTAATGACCAAAGAAGAGAATCCTATAATTGTGATATAACATATGGAACTAATAATGAGTTTGGTTTTGATTATTTAAGAGATAACATGGTAATTTATAAAGAGGAAAGAGTTCAAAGACCATTAAACTATTGTATAGTAGACGAGGTTGATTCTATTCTTATAGATGAAGCTAGAACACCTCTTATAATTTCAGGGGCAGGAGAAAAATCAACAGATTTATATAAAATTGCAGATTTTTTTGTGAAAAGACTTAAAGAAGAAGAACATTACACTATAGATGAAAAAGCTCATGCAGTTATGCTTACAGAAGAGGGACTTCATTCTGCTGAAAAAGCATTTAAGTTAGAAAATTATGCAGATGCTAAAAACATGGAATTACAACATCATATAACTCAAGCTTTAAAAGCTAATTATATGATGAAAAAAGATAAAGATTATATGGTTAAAGATGATGAAATTGTTATAGTTGATGAATTTACAGGAAGACTTATGGAAGGTAGAAGATATTCAGATGGTCTTCATCAAGCTATAGAAGCAAAAGAAGGAGTAAAGGTTCAAAGAGAGTCTAAAACCTTAGCAACTATAACTTTCCAAAATTATTTTAGAATGTATAATAAGTTATCAGGTATGACAGGTACTGCATTAACAGAAGAGATGGAATTTAGAGAAATATATGGATTAGATGTTATAGTTGTTCCAACTCATAGACCTATACAAAGAAAGGATCAGCCTGATTTTGTTTATAAAACAGCCGTTGGAAAATATAAGGCTATAGTTAATGAAATTATAGATACTCATAAAACAGGGCAACCAGTTCTTGTGGGTACTACAAGTATAGAAAAATCAGAGTATATTTCAGCTATGCTTAAAAGAAAGGGAATAACGCATAAAGTATTAAATGCTAAATATCATGAGCAAGAAGCAGAAATTGTATCTCATGCTGGTGAATTAGGCAACATAACAATTGCTACTAATATGGCAGGTAGAGGTACAGATATTAAACTTTCTGAAGGTGTTACTGAAGTTGGAGGATTAAAAATTATAGGTACAGAGAGACATGAATCTAGAAGAATAGATAATCAGTTAAGAGGACGTTCAGGACGTCAAGGAGATTCTGGTGAATCAAGATTCTATATTTCTTTAGAAGATGATTTAATGAGAATATTTGGATCAGAAAAACTTCAAGGTGTTGTAGATAAGTTAGGATTACAAGATGATGAAGCAATAGAAAGTAAAATGGTTAGTAAATCAATAGAAAATGCACAGAAAAAAGTTGAAGGTAATAACTTTGATGTAAGAAAAACACTTCTTGGCTATGATGATGTTATGAATATGCAAAGAGAAGTTGTTTATAAACAAAGATCAGAAGTTTTAGAAGGTATGAATTTAAAAGAGCAAGTTCAAGAAATGATTAAATCGGTTATAGCTCAAGCTGTAAGTTCACATCTTACATCAGATGAAGATGATTTAGAAGAAGAGTTAAAAGCATTAATTGTTTATTTAGAAGATATGTTTAGTCTTGATGATAGTCAATTAGTTTATGATGAGTTTAAAAATTTATCTAATGAAGAAATAGTAGAAAAAGTTTTTCAAATAGTTAAAAATCTCTATGAAGAAAAAGAGCAATCAGTTGGAGAAGAACAAATGAGAGAAATGGAAAGAGTTGTTCTTTTAAAAGTTGTTGATACTAAATGGATGGATCATATAGATAATATGGATCATTTAAAGAAAGGAATTGGATTAAGAGCATATAAGCAACAAGATCCAGCACAAGCTTATCAAATGGAAGGTAGTGCTATGTTTTCTGAAATGATTGAAAATATTAAAGTAGATACAGTTAAATATTTATATCATATAAAAGTTGAAACTTCAGCACCTCAAAGAGAAAGAGTTGCCCAAGAGACTTCAGCAAATCATGGTGGGGATTCAAAATCAGCTAAAAAAGAACCAATAAAAAAAGAAAATAAGGTTGGTAGAAATGATGAATGTCCATGTGGAAGTGGTAAAAAATATAAGGCTTGCTGTGGAAGAGAAACTGTTTAATAAAGATATTTGGTCATAACATTATATTGATTAAAGGATTTTTTATAGAGTAATCTATAAAAGATCCTTTTTACTATTAATTTTAAGTGATATACTATATTTAATGAAATTTAAGTTAGGGGTGAAGTTTATATGATTATCGAATTAGAAAATCAATTATCCAAAATATGTGGATTTAAAAATACTTTAAAGGAAATGGGGGCTTCACTTTGACTTAGCATCACTAGAAAAACAAAGCGAAGAACTAGATTTAAAGATGCAAGAATTAGGTTTTTGGGATGATATAAATAAAGCTCAAGAAATAACTCAAAATTCAAAAAGAATAAAAGATAAAATAGAGAGATTTAAAAAGCTTCAAACTTCCATAGAAGATGTAGAAATACTTAGTGAAATTATGGAAGAAGATGATGATGAAACTATAAAAGAAATTATAAAAGAAATTAAGAAAATAGAAAAAGACATTGAAAGTTATAGAATAGAAATTCTTTTATCAGGTGAATATGATAGAAATAATGCTATTTTAAGTTTACATACTGGTGTTGGTGGTAGTGACGCTAATGATTGGACAGAAATGCTTTTAAGAATGTATACAAGATGGTGTGAGAAAAAAGGATATTCATTAGAAACATTAGAGTATTTACCTGGTGATGAAGCAGGTATTAAAAGTGTCACATTAAAAGTAAAAGGAGAATTTTCCTATGGATATTTAAAAGCTGAGAAAGGAATCCATAGATTAGTTAGAATATCCCCTTTTAATGCAAATGGTAAAAGGCAAACTTCATTTGCATCAGTAGAGGTTTTACCTGAGTTAACAGCTGAACAAGATATAAATATAAATCCTGTTGATTTAAAGATAGATACTTTTAGAGCAGGAGGAGCTGGTGGACAGCATGTTAATAAAACAGAATCTGCAGTTAGAATAACTCATATTCCTACAGGGATAGTTGTACAATGTCAAAATGAAAGAAGTCAGTTTTCTAATAGAGATACAGCTATGGCAATGTTGAAGTCAAAACTTATAGAACTTAAGGAAAGAGCTCATAAAGAAAAAATTGAAGATTTAACAGGAGAACTAAAAGATATGGGTTGGGGAAGCCAAATTAGAAGTTATGTATTTCACCCATATTCATTAGTTAAAGATCATAGAAGTGGTATTGAAACATCTAATGTTGGCGCGGTAATGGATGGTGAAATAGATGAATTTATAGCTGGGTATTTATCTATGTGAAGTTAAAAATAGTATATTTATATAAAAAGCGATAATGATTAATAGATATTATTTAAAGTTTTTATAAAGTAGTAATCTTGAAATCATTATCACTTTTATTATTTTTATTTATTAATTTTTTTAAAAACTATGGCTAATATAAGCATTATAAAAAGCAATATTGTTATTGGAGTACTTAATAAAAAAAATGGTGATGATGAGTAAGCATAATTTATGATTTCAGGGAATACAACTGATAACGCTCTATCTATAGCAGTAGTGCTTATAAATTCTACTTTATCTTCAGGAGTATGAATTTTTGAAGTATCGCCATCATTTATTGTTACACTGTCTATTCCTTGCTTTATAAAGCCTGCATGGTCAGAAGAATCCTTTTTTTCAATTAAATGTGTTATCTTCTCTTCTTTACATCTATTTGATAAATTTTTTAAAAGTTCGCTAGTATCTTCAGTAATATTTTTTCCGGTCATAAGAGTTAAGGGAATATTTTCATCACTACCTATCATATCAAAGTTTATAACTTTACTATTTTTAAATTTAGAACTATTTTCTTTAGCAAATTCTTCTGCTCCCAAAAGTCCAAATTCTTCAGCATTTAAAGCAACTATAATTATGTCTCTTTCTGGCATGGGTAAAGTACTTAAAACAGAAGCTAATTCCATTAAGAATGCAGCACCAGAAGCATTATCTAATGCTCCTCTATATATGTTTCCAGATAAATCAGAACCAACATGGTCAAAGTGTGCAGTTAATACCAAAGGTGGTAGAAATGGATTAAATCCTTTTATTACTGAGGCTACATTATTTACAATTTTTTCTTCTACTTTATATGGGAAGAAGCATTCTATTGTGTAATCATTATTATAATATTCTACTAGTTCATTAAAGGTTTTAGGTGATACTAAAGTATATAAATCACAAGGTGTATTATATACAAAAGAACTTCTAAAATTAAAAGAATTCATTTCAGTAGATATAAAAACAGCATTTTTATTGTTAGAATTATTAATTAACATAGCTGAAGTATGAATATTGGCTTTATTATTTTTATTAAATGTTATTTTATTTATTTTAAAATTCAAAAAAGCATCTTTAAAATCTCTATTATATTCATATTCTTTTATTAACGTTCCATTTGAATCAACTACTTTAAGATAAGGTTTTCCTTCAATTTCAGTAGGTGAGTGTGTACTAAATTCATGTAAAAACTTAAAATTGTAGGGCAATAAATTACTTTTTTTAAAGTCTTTTTTTATAAAATCTTGTGCTAAGTAATTACCTTCACTTCCACATAGCCTTCCTTTTAGTTCATCAGATGTAAGATATTCAATTCTATCAATTAATTCATCTTTATTAAAAGTATCTAATCTAATTTTATAAAAAATTGATAAAATGAAAGTTGATAAAAGTATAAAAATTAGTAGATTAATACAAATAGATTTTAATTTTTTCATTACAATCTCCTCAAAGTATTATAGTTTATAATTATGTAAAAAAAATATATTTATTCTAAATTTTATCTAAAACCTTGAATTAATTATGGTAAGCAATATAATAATAATTATGTTGATGAAGTTAGGGAGGATAGTATGAGTAATATAAATAATATTTTATCTCAAGAATTAAAAATATCATTAAAACAAGTAGAAAGTGTAATAGAATTACTAGATGGAGGGAATACAGTACCTTTTATTGCTAGATATAGAAAAGAAAAAACTGGTGGGTTAAAGGATGAACTTTTAAGAGAATTTTTTGAAAGATTAACATATTTGAGAAATTTAGAAGATAGAAAAGAAGATGTTATAAGATTAATAGAGGAACAAGGAAATTTAAATGATAATTTAAAAAATAAAATATTAAAATGTATTACTTTAACAGAAGTTGAAGATATATATAGACCTTTTAAACCTAAAAAAAGAACTAGAGCAACTATAGCTATAGACAAAGGGCTAAAACCATTGGCAAATATAATTTTAGAAGGAACTTTCAATAAAAATATTATGGAAGAGGCTAAAAAGTATATTGCTGAAGAAAAAAATGTTAATTCTGGAGAAGAAGCATTACAAGGAGCTAGAGATATAGTTAGTGAAATTATTTCAGATAATGCAGATTTTAGAAAGTGGATAAGAAATTTAGTTAATAGAGAGGGGATAATTGAAACTAAAGGAGATAGCGAAAAAACTACACCTTATGAAATGTATTATGATTATAAAGAAGCAGTGAGAACTATACCTTCTCATAGAATATTAGCTATAAATAGAGGCGAAAAGGAAAAGATACTTTCTGTTAAAATAACTTGCAGTCAAGATAAGATAATAGAGTATATTAATAGTAGAGTTTTAAAAGGAAATAAAATTACAGATGATCATATGAAATTAAGTGTAAAAGATTCTTTTAAAAGATTAATATATCCATCTATTGAAAGAGAAATAAGAAATGATCTTACAGATAAAGGAGAATTAGGTGCTATAGATATATTTAAAGCAAATTTAAAAGCACTATTAATGCAATCACCTATTAAAGGAAAAGTGGTAATGGGATATGATCCTGGATTTAGAACTGGATGTAAAGTCGCAATTTTGGATGATACGGGAAAGTTTTTAGAAAAGGCTACTGTATATCCAACATTACCTAAAAATGATATAGTAGGCACTATAAAAGTTTTAAAAGATTTAATATATAAATATAATGTTGAAGTTATATCTTTAGGTAATGGAACAGCTTCTAGAGAATCTGAAGAAATTATAGTTAAGTTATTAACAGAAATAAAGAAAGAAACTGGAAGAGAGCTTTATTATGTAATAGTTTCTGAGGCTGGTGCATCAGTTTATTCTGCATCAGAATTAGCTAATAAAGAATATCCAGAGTTAGATGTAACTATAAGAGGAGCTATTTCTATAGGAAGAAGACTTCAAGATCCTTTAGCAGAATTAGTAAAAATAGATCCAAAAGCTATAGGAGTAGGACAATATCAACATGATGTAACACCAAAGAAATTAGATGAATCATTAAGAGGTATTGTTGAAGACTGTGTTAATAATGTGGGAGTGGATTTAAATATAGCTACTCCATCTTTATTAAGTTATATAGCAGGTGTAAATGGGACTATTGCACAAAATATAGTTTGCTATAGAGAAGAAAATGGGAAATTTAAAAGTAGAAAAGAATTATTAAAAGTAAAAAGATTAGGTCAAAAAGCTTATGAGCAATGTGCAGGTTTTTTAAGAGTTATGGAAAGCAAAGAAGCTTTAGATAATACAGCAGTACATCCAGAATCATATGAAGTAGCTAAAACACTTATTAAAAAATTAGGTTATCATGAAAATGATTTAAGAGAAGGTAAGTTAAGTGATATAGAAATTAATATTGAAAAAATTGGGATTGTCAATTTAGCTAAAGAATTAAATGTAGGAGAGTTAACTTTAAAGGATATAATAAAAGAAATTAAAAAGCCAGGAAGAGATCCAAGGGAAGAATTACCAAAGCCAATCTTTAAATCTAGTATTATAGATTTAAAAGATTTAAAATCAGGAATGATGTTAATGGGAACTGTTAGAAATGTTTCAGATTTTGGTGCTTTTGTAGATATTGGTGTTCATCAGGATGGATTAGTTCATAAAAGTGAAATGGCAGATAGATTTGTAAAACACCCATTAGATATTGTTAAAGTAGGAGATGTTGTAGAAGTTGTAATATTAGAAGTTGATGAGAAAAGAAAAAGAATTTCTTTATCAATGAAAAAGAACACTATTAATAATAGATAAGGGATTGAATTCCATTTAGAACTGTTATATAATTTTATATGAAAAAAAATAATCTTCAGGGCGGAGTGTAAGTCTCCACCGGCGGTAAAGCCCGCGAGCTAAATTTTTTAGCATGATTCGGTTAAATTCCGAAGCCGACAGTTAAAGTCTGGATGAAAGAAGAATGGATATTAGAATAGCTTATAATTAAGTTTATTTATTAATATTATGCCCTAATAGAATTCTATTAGGGCATAATTTTTTATATGAAAGCTAAACTAATAACTAAGGGCTCCCGAAGAAATTGCTTGGAGGAGAGAAAAATGAAACCTAAAAACAATTTAAACACCTTTATTAAAGTATCATTATTAAGTGCAATAGCTTTTATACTAATGTATATAGACTTTCCAGTAATACCAATATTTCCTTGGTTAAAGATTGATTTAAGTGATGTACCAGCATTAATGGGTGCTTTTGCATTTGGACCATTAACAGGGATTGTAATTGAAGCTGTTAAGAATCTTATGATAATAGTATTAAAAGGGACACAAACAGGTTTTGTAGGAGAGATTGCTAATTTTATAATTGGAGTTTCTATGATATTACCAGCATCTATGCTTTATAATAGATGTAAAACAAAAAAGAATGCTATTATTGGGATGGTAAGTGGAATAGTAATTATGGAAGTTATAGGTATATTAGCTAATGTATATTTCTTATTACCTGCTCATGGAATGCAGATGGCACCAGCAGAATTAATGAAATATGTTACTGTAGGATTAATACCTTTTAATGGAATTAAAGGAGTTTTAGTTTCGGTAGTTACTTATTTATTGTATAAAAAAATATCAGTAGCTATATTTAAAGTAGAGCCTATGTTAGATAGTAAGAAGTTGCAAAATAAATTAGGATAATAAATAAATTTATTTAGTGTATTATTAAATTAAAGTTATGAATAAAAAAGTGAGTTGATGTAATTTTTTATGTCAACTCACTTTTTATTAAAAATAAAATTAATTATGAAAAACTAACAAAAGTCACATGTTAATTCAAAGAAATATGGATAAAACTATAATTTAACCAACAATCTGTGACTAATTTTTAGAAAATATATAAAATTATCTTTTCCACATAATTATTGCATCTTCATTATTATCTTCATAATATTTTTTTCTTATACCTTCTTCAACAAAGCCATGCTTTTTATAAAGATTTTGTGCTGGAATATTAGAAGCTCTAACTTCTAGTGTTAATGCTATTAAATTAAGTTCATTACTTAAGCAAAATAGACCTTCTATTAGTAAATCTCCTACACCTTGCTTTCTATAATTAGGGTGAACCGCTATATTAGTAATATGTGCTTCATCTATTATAGACCATGCTCCTATAAATCCAATTACTTTTTCACCAGCTTTAGCCACTAAATAATGAGCAAGCGGATTTTTTATTTCATTTAAAAAAGAAGTTTCGCTCCATGCAACAGGAAAACTTAAATTACTTATTTCTATGACATCATTTATACATTCTAAGGTCATAGACTTAATTGAAAAATCCATTATTAGAGTCCCATTCTTTGTTCATATTCTCTTTCGGCTTGAGATTTTCTTAAATAAATTGGAGCCATAGTATTAAGATCATTAAAAAATCCTTCTTGTAAAAGTGGTAAAGCTAAGGAACAAATAGATGATGCTTTTGGATAATTTGATGTAATGGGTGCAAAATAGGTATTTCTAACTTTTTCAGATAAAGTTTGCTTATGTTTTTGAACTCCATCACCTAAGAACATTATAGGTTCATCTTTTTCTTGCAGAAGTTCAATAAGCTCATCTAAAGATAAGCAATCACTATCAGTTAAAGAAATTAATTCTCCATTTTCAAATTTATATAAGCAAGTGTAAACATTATTTCTAAGAGCATCAATAATTGGACATATTATGCCAGTAAAGTTAATTACATTATAAGCAAGTCCTTTAAGAGATGAAATACTTACACAAGGTTTATTTGTTCCAAAACTTAATCCTTTTAATGTGGCCATCCCTATTCTTAATCCTGTGAAGGAACCTGGACCTTCACTGATTGCAAAGCCGTCAATATCTTTTATGGTTAAGTTGCAATCTTTTAATAGTCGATCTATCATATCCATAATTAGTACCGAATGTTGCTTTTTATCATTTAGATTAATTTCACCTAAAACTCCCTTTTCAGATATTAAAGCACAAGTTGCAGTACTAGAGGAAGAATCTACTCCTAAAACTATCATAATTCTATCTCCTTTATGTAATCATATCTATCACCATAAGCTTTTATGGTGATTTTTCTATAATTCTCTCCGATTTCTGGAAGTTTTTTAATGTTTATATAAATGTATTCTTGAGGAATAAGTTCTTCTATGTAGTTGGCCCATTCTATTAAACTAACACCGTTACCAAAAATATATTCATCAAAACCTATAGCGTCTATTTCGGTTGGATCATTAACTCTATATACATCAAAATGATATAAAGATATTCTACCACTATGATATTCATTAACTATATTAAAAGTTGGACTTGTGATGTGTTCAGTTATATTTAATCCACTAGCTATACCTTTACTAATATGAGTTTTTCCAGTTCCTAAATTACCTGTTAAACAAATAATATCACCATTTTTAACAAGAGAACCTAATTGTTTACCAATACTTATAGTTTGTTCAACGTTATTAACTATAAATTCCATAAATAATCTCCTTTCATTATATTTTATATAATATTTAAGTAAATTTAAATAAGAATACTTATACAATCTTTTCTTTAATATTCTAACCAAAATTATCAAAAAAAGAAAGCGGAACATATTATATATTTAAATATTATTAAATATAATTTAAGTAAGAGATTTAAATGTTATAAAATGATATAATAAAAAATGTAAAGGGTTAATTGGTAAGGAGGGGAAGTATGATAGTAAAAACTGTTATGGTAACTAAGGAAAATTTGAAAATAGTAGAATCAAATACAACTTTAGAAGAAGCTATGAAAATAATGGTAGATAATAAATTTTTATCTATTCCAGTGGTTGATGGAGATAAGTTTAAAGGCAGTATATCTAAGCATGATATATATAAATATAGTTTTGAAAATGGTTGTAATAAAGAAGAAACATTGACAACAGTAAAGGTTGGACAATTAATATATTCAGATGTACCGGTTATTAATAAAGATGAAGAGCTAGAAAAAGCTGTTGCTTTATTAGAAAAAATGAGAATAGCATTTGTAGCTGTTATAGATGATTTTGATAATTTTGTTGGAATTCTTACACATAAAGCAGTATTTAGTGAATTTACTAATGCTTTTGGATTAAATAAAGGGCAGAGAATTGCTGTAAGGGCTTATGATGTACCAGGACAAATATCTAAATTATCTAAGATAATTACAGAAAATAATGGAGATATTTTGAGTTTTGTTGTTTTAGATACAAAAAGTATTACTCAAGTAAAAGAAATAATTATAAGAATTAAAATAGGTAATATAAATTTAATAAAAAGAAAGTTAAAAGAAGCAGGATTTAAGATTATATAAAAAAATAAAATTGTGTGTTTTTAATAAGGGAAGAAATACAGAGTGTAGTACCTTTAATAGTTGAGAAATTAATAACTTTATAGGTTAAAATATTATAAGATTTATTTAAGAAAGTAGTAATTAAATAAATCTTTGACTCTGTACAATTCCTTTTATTTAGTGATGTTATTAAATTTTTATTTTAAGGGAAAGATCTATATTTTAAAAATGAATATTTTTTTACAATATATTATAAACCCGAATTATTCACCAAACTATTTTTTAGAAGATAAAAATATCTAAATATATGGTTTGGTATTTATTTTTTTAAAGAATTTTCATTTTAGCATAGAAAATTCTTTAAATTTTATTTTATATATCTAAAAAGGGTAAAGTATCCCTACGGACTTGTGGAAATTCCTTATTTTTCGATATTAAATTATATATTTTTCATATCATGGCAGAGCCTTTAAGGCACCTATATTATTTAATATATTCATAAACTCTTCTTTGTAAGGACAACTACTACAAAGTTTAAAAGTTATATATCTTGCACTAGTAACAATTTTAGCCGCTATCTTTATTAATTTTAATCTTAGTGTTTCAATTCTATTAGTTTTGCTTTTATTTGATAAAGCCAATCGTCTAAACCAATTATTGAAATTATAAGCTAGTAGGCTTAATTGAAGCTTATTTGCATTAGCTAAAAAACTAGTACTACTCATTGAATCTAAAGCAAATCCATTTTTACTTTCTTTAATGAAATTTTCCATAGTTCCTCTGTTAGAATAAAACATTATCAGTTGCTCTGGTGGTAATGTCATATTAGTAACTACAA
>NZ_WHJC01000079.1 GCF_009295725.1 Clostridium tarantellae | reverse complement strand
GAAAACTTCTTCATTACAAAACACCGGAAGAGTTATTTGAAATACACTTAGATGAAATATATTCATTATAATAATTAGTCTTTAAATCATAATTAAGGACTAGTTCAATTTGATATTGCAATTTAGATTTTTTATTTATGTAAAAAATTCTTGAATAATAAATATTCAATAGAAACAATGTTTATTATTGCATTTATATTTTTATTTATATTTAAAGATAATATATGGGGTGAACAATCATTTTCATTTTTTATAGGAGTAATGTTATCACAATTTGATTCTATTAAATTATATTTAATAGATAAAAAATATAAAGCTACTTTAGTTTTTTTTATATTTTCAGTAATCTTTTCAGTATTATTTTTAATTCTAAAAGTTAAAAATATGGAAAACTATTTGATAATGAATATTGTTCAAACATTTATGAAAACTATTTCAGCGGTGTTTATAATACAATTTTCTTATTGGAGTATAAAATTACTTAGAGGAGGATTTATAATAACAGGATTTTTATCATATGAATTATATTTATCTCATACATTAGTTGTTGAAATAACTAAGATTAGAGATGACTATTTTGGTATGATTATATTTTTTGTATCATTCATTTTAATTGCTGTTATAATCAATAGGAGTAGTATTATTGTATTTAAAAAATTTAATATAAATAATACTATTAATGAAAAAAGTTAGTTAAACTAAAAATAAAAATTAATTAATTTAATTACTATTTATAAAGTAAATTCATTTTAGACATATTAATTTTATTAAAGCTTAATTGTATTTGTGAGAATATTTGATTAAAGAGAAATAGAAGTTTTATGTTATTGTTTATTAAAGAAATCTATAATGATTGTATACAAAGATATATTTGACTAGTTTTAGTTTTAATTTAGTGGAAAAAGAGTTTGGCTAAAATTAATCAAGTATGAAAGGGTGAAAATAAAAGATGAGTAAAAAAAAGAAAATTTTAATTTTTCTACTAACTTTCCTTATAATATTATCAATATCTATAGCAGGTTCTTTATACTATATAAAAACTACCTTTGCAAAGGTAGAGCAAGTGCCTATAAAACAAGAGGAACTTGCTATTAATAAGGAAGTAGAAGAAAAGTTTGGTGATATTAAAAATATAGCATTATTTGGTGTAGATGCTCCAGATGGTAAGGCTGGTAGGTCTGATGCTATAATGATTTTAACTTTAGATAGTGAACACAATAAAATGAAAGTAACCTCTATTATGAGAGATTCTTATGTGAATATAGATGGTCATGGAATGGACAAGATTAATCATGCTTATGCTTTTGGTGGGCCAGAGCTTGCTATAAAGACTTTAAATGAAAATTTTGATTTGAATATAAAGGATTTTGTGGCTGTTAATTTTACTTCTTTACCTGAGATTATTGATAAAATTGGAGGAATAGAGGTAGAACTTACTTCTGAGGAGGTTCCTCATGTACCTGGAACTCATGTAGGAATGAATGTTTTAAATGGTAATCAGGCTTTAGCTTATTCTAGAATAAGGTATGCTACAGGTGGAGATTATAAGAGAACGGAAAGACAGAGAATTGTTTTAGATAAGGTGTTTAATAAGTTAAAGAGTACGCCTATTTCACAGTATCCATCTTTAATAAATACTTTTTTGCCTTTTGTTAAAACAAATATGAGTGCTTCTGAAATGTTAGGACTTACAAAGGATTTTTCTTCAGTTTTGTCTAGTGGATTGCAACAGGAGAGATTTCCAAAGGATGGACAAGGTACAGGACAGATGATAAATGGAGTTTATTATTTAACCTTTAATAATGATGCTGTTAAGTCATCAATACATAATTATATTTTTGAAGATGTTAATAAATAAAAGTTTATATTGATGTAATTTTTAAGGCTACACATATCTTTAAGTATATTTTATACATTAAGGATATGTGTAGCTTTTTATTGTTTTTTTATTATATAAGTAGTATTTATTATTTTTTAAGTTATTTTAAACTTTCTTTTTTTATATAAGTAGCAGCAGTAGAGAAATATTTAGATTTTATACGTTTTGATCCATAGGGTACATAGTCTAAAGGTTCTAAAGATTTTTTAATCATTCTTCCAATACTTTGTTTTACAGCATGGTTTGTTAAGTCTAAGGTTTTAGGATATGAATTTAAATAGTATTCTTCTATTTCTTTCACACAAACAGCAAGTGGTGGAATTTTCTTATTAATAGCTTGAATAAAATTTATACGATTACTATCATTGCATATTATATTATTATAAATATATTCTCCATCTTTATTATTTACAGCTGAGTTTGGTGAAAAGCTTTCTATAAATTCATTAAAAGATATTGGCATATTTAATCCTCCATATAAAATGTTTTTATTTAATATATATGCAGAGGCTATATTATTTTTTACAAAAAGAAAAATTTAAGCAACTTAAAGTTTTAATTATATAAATAAAAAGTAAATCTATTAGGATAAGAGAAATTTTTGTATTATTAAAATTAAAATTTAAGAATGGAACCACAACAAAATATTACTATATTTTACATAATAATATGTAAATGGCTAAAAATGAGAGTATAATTAAATTAATGAATGCTTTCAGTTTTAAAATTAATATATTATTTTAGCTAGGTTAAATAGTTTGTTATGTAAGGGTATAACAAGTATTGCAAAAGGTTGTTTGAGTATTTTTTCATAGTTATAAACTATGAAAAAAGTAATTAAATAATATTAAAGCAGTTATTTGTTATACTTTTTTATTAAGAATAATAAGGAAGGAAAAAAGCTATGGTAGGTAATTATATTATTAATGATGCAAAGGTATTTAAAATATTTGTAGTTGCTACTATGAGTAGTGGAAAGTCAACCTTTATAAATGCTTTAATAGGTGATGATTTATTACCTTCAAAAAATGAAGCTTGTACTGTAAAGCCTGTGTTTATTATTAATAATAATGAAGAGAATTATAAACTTTTTGTTAATCACAATAATGAAAATAAAGTGATTTCAAAGGCTAATGCAACTATTATTGAGAAACTAAATTCAGAAGCAAATGTGGATAGTTTATATATTGAAGGCAGAATACAAGCAGTAGATAATTGTGATAAGCAAGTTGTTATTGTAGATACTCCAGGGACTAATAATTCTTTAGATATTACTCATATGAATGTAACTTATGAGCTTATGGAAAAAGTTAAAGCAGGATTAATAGTCTATTTAATTAATGCTACACAGTTTGGTATTAATGATGATTTAAAGTTGCTTTCTCATATTGCTACAAAGGTTAATAATAGTAATGGAAAAGTAAATATACTTATTGTGGTTAATAAGATTGATGAGTTAGATGATGAGAAGGAGTGTATAGAAACTACCATAAATAATGTATATAAGTATGTGGAGAATATAGGTATAAAAAATTTTAGTATAATACCTATTTCAGCATTAGCAGCAAAATTGTTTAATTCTATATTAATGGGAAAAGGGTTAACAAGAAAAGAAATGAAAAATTTTATTAGTTATTATGAACTTTTTAATCATAAAGATTATGATGTAAGAAAATTTTCTATTATAGGTAGTACACAGGTTGAAAATCAATATGTAGCTATTGGAGATAATAAGTATAAAAAGATAGATATACTAATGGCTATGGAGAATACAGGAATAACTTTAGTTTCAGGTTTTATAAAGGAAATGGTAGAAAATAAATAGTATGAAAAAATTTAAGAAAATGTGTATTTTAAAATTGAAAGTAATTTCAGGTAAGGGAAATATATTTAGAGGTGAGATTTATGATGAAAATTTATATTAAATATAATCCCTATAAAGTTCATACAGAGTTTAAGATAAATGATAAACCTTTGAAATCAGAAAGAATACTTAAATGTGTAGATAAAAGGCTTCAATATTGGTTAGCACCAAACAATAATAATTGGAATGGTATAGTAGAAGAATTAGCAAAGGTAATTAATGAAACTGAGTTTGAAATTTTCTTTGAAGGAAGAAAAATAGACTTTGAAGATTTAAAGCTAACTGTTGATAAGTATAAAGGAAAATATGATATAACTCTATGTCATAAGGATGCAAAGAGTGATCAGCATATTTTAGAGAAAATGGATAAGATTATTAGTAAGTTTGAGGCAGGTCCTTTTGAAGAATTGAAATCAGAAGAGGTGAAAAAAGCATATAAAGAAGCTAAGTCATCAGACTTTAAGATAAATGTAATAGCAACGATGAGTGCAGGAAAATCTACATTAATAAATTCTTTAATAGGATTTGAGCTTTTACCATCTAAAAATGAAGCATGTACAGCTACTGTTGCGAGAATAAAGGATAATGATGATATGCAAAACTTTATAGCAGTTTGTAGAAATAAAAATGAAGAAGAAATTTCTCATAAAATAGGTGTAACTTTAGAGGATATTGAAATATTTAATGAGGATAAGAAAGTTACTTACATAGATATAGAAGGTAGTATACCGAATATTTCATCAGATCAAATGAATTTAGTAATTGTGGATACTCCAGGTCCTAATAATTCAAGAAATAAAGACCATGAGCAATTAACAGGTACTATTATAGGTGATAAGGATAATAGTGTTGTTTTATATGTAATGAATATAACTCAATTTGCTATTAATGATGATAGAGAATTATTAACTAAAATTTCCGATGCTATGAAAAGAGGAGGGAAGCAATCTAAGGATAGATTTATTTTTGTAATAAATAAATGTGATGTTATTGATCAGGAAAAAGAAGGTTCTATTGAACAATTTTTGAAGAAAGTAGAAGATTATCTTAATCAGTTTGGTATTGAGGAGCCTAATTTATTTCCAGTATCAGCTGAAATGGCTAAATTAATAAGAATGTATAAAGGCAATAAAGAATTAACTAAACATCAAGTTAAGTTTTTTAGAAATTATAATGATTTCATAGATGATAAATGTAATTATTTTGATAATTTAGCATCTTTATCTGAGTCTAGTAGATTAAGTTTAAATAAAAAATTAAAAAAAGCTGATGATTCAGGAGATGATTATGAAGAAGCGCTAATACATACAGGGGTTCCAGCTATAGAAGAGGCGATAAATGAGTATTTAGAAAAATATGCTTATCCAATAAAGGTTGATAATGCAGTTGAAAGATTTTTAGGAATAATAGAAGAGAAAAAGATGTTAACAGATTTAGATAATGCATTGTCTAGGGATAAAGAAAAATTTAAAGATGCAAGAGATAAGATTGTAATATTAGAAAAAAAATTAAAAGAAGGAAAAGAGATTAAGAAAATAAAGGATAAAATTGATGGCTTTATTATAAATAATATTCAGTTTGATAACATAGGTAAAGAGACGCATAAAAATTTATCAAAATTAACTTCACCATATCATAATAAAACAAGTATAGAAGAAGAGTTTGCTAGAAGTGAAATAGAGAGATTTAAACATCAAATGAGCAATTTAGAAAAAGGTTATAGATTAAGTTTAGAAAGGGCTATAAAAAGTTCTGTCATTGATGAGGGAGAAAAATTAGTAGAGGAGTATCAAAGCTATTTAAATAGTTTAAAAGATGATTTGAAAATTGAAGGATTTACATTTAATAAAATAAATGACATAAGAAAAATAAATATTGAAGATGTAGATGATTTAATGAAAAAATATACATATACAGAAGAAGTTTGTAAAGATGTAGAATATAAAAATGAAACTAAAAAATGGTATAAACCTTGGACTTGGGGTGAGGATAAGTATTATACTGTCCGTGAAAAAATTGGTGAGAAAAATGTGATTAATGTTAGTAAACTAATACAAGAACATATGGGAAAAATAAAATTAGAAATTGATAAAAATATTAAAAGTGCAGATGAAGAAAGTAAACAACAAGTAAAAGAATTAAAAGAATATTTTAAAAAAGAATTAGATAAGTTAGATGCTGTAGTAAAAAAAACATTAAGAGATATAGATAAAAATACTAAAAAGCAAGAACTTATACAAGAGAGAGTTAATATCAATGAGAAAAATAGAATTTGGTTAAATGAAACTATAACTGAAATAAATAACATAATGAAAATATAGTTAATATGCTTAAATTAAATAGAGTATATTTTAAAAATCTAAGCTTTTTAAGAAAATTTAAAATTAGTTTTAAAGGAGGAAATAAAAATGAGTAACTTTGAACCAAATTCATTAGTAAAAGAATGTATAGAAAAAAGTGATATACCAGCACTAAGAAATTCAATATGTACAATAATATATTCAGATAGAAATTTTAGTAAAGGTGACTTTAAGAATACATTAAACTATGTAGTAAATAAGTGTGGTATTAAAGGAATTTATGAGCCTTTTAATTCAGAAATTGATTCAATACAACTAAAAAAAGATGGAAATTATTCTGAAGATGATTTTGCAGAAGCTGTTTATGAATTAGAGAAAAACTTTTGTAAAGAGAGAATAGATTTTGTTGAAAAGATAGGAAGAAGTCTATATGGAATTTCAATGCAAAATGTAAATTCAAAAAATGTAATTAAAGGCGAGGATGAAAATAATGGAAAAAAGTCCGTGGTTCAAAAGAACAGTGCATCAACTCAAATAAAAGCAAGCAAGGACAAGAAGAACTTAGCTATAGGAATAGGGATAGCGGTGGTTGTCATAGGAGTAGCGTATTTAATAATAAGCAAGATAAACAAATAAGTATAGTTGATAATACTATAGAAAATATTAGATATGAAAAAAATAAAACAAACTTTAAAGATAAAGATTATGAGGATACTTTTAAGAATAATAAAATTATTGAAGCAAAAGAGCCTATAGAGACAAATTCTAAAGAGAAATTTTCAAGAAAAAAAGAAATATTAAAAGAAAAAATAAAAAATAAAAATAAATTTAAAGATAAAAAAGCCCATGAAAAAGCAGTGAAACATTCTCAAATATAAAAAGGAAGTGTGGTATATGAACAATAGTTTAGATGTTAGAGATAACAATGAATTAGCACAAGCTTTTATAAATGCAGAAAATATTTTGACTAAGGATTATCTTCAAGTTTTAAATCAGCTTGAAATAGAAGAAATTAATGAAGATTTGAAGGAGATTAATATAGAGGAAAATGCAAGGTTCTTTAAGCTAAATAAGTTAGTTTATAATAAAAATGAGGACAACTTAGATAAATTATGTAGTGTGGTTAATGCAGTAGCTTTATCTAAAGGTACTGTTGTTACAATAATTAAAAGTAATGGAAAGAAAGTAGATTATTATTTGGGAGTTATTAATAAAAATTTTAATGGAGATGTTGTTGCTCAATATGAAACTTTAGAGAGAGCTTTTAAAGGAAACTTTATTGGTAGTGATATCTCTTCTTTAAGTAATAGGCAATTAAGAAATTTAAATAATGATATATTTTTAAATAATTATGATTTTGAAGAAAGTGTTATAACTTCTGTATCTGGTATTGCAGCATTAAGGTTATCTGAAGGAAAGGATATTTTAAATTATATTCAAGGCTTAGAAAAATTTACAGATGCTATGGAAGGAAAAGCTTATACAGCACTACTATTAGCTGATCCAGTATCAAATGAAGAAGTAGTAAAAGCTAAACTTGGTTATGAAAACTTATATTCTGAAATGGTACCATTTTTAAAAACAGAATTATCCTTTAATGAAAGTGATAGCATAACTTTAACAGAGGGAACTACCACTAGCATTACAAAAACTATTAATGAAAGTATTGGTTATACTCAAAATACTTCAGAAACTGATGGATGGAGTAGTTCTGAAAGTTTTGGAAAATCTAAAAGTAAAAATAAAGGTGCAATATTAGGTATTGTTGGTGCTGTTGGTGGGTTAGCATTTGGAGGAGCTTCTGGAATTATTGCTGGTTCTATGGTAGGTAATGTTTTGGGAAGCTTAATGGGAAGTGCTTCTGATAGTGAAAATATTACAGCAGGTAGAAATAAAAGCATATCTAAATCATTTGGAGAAAGTAAACAACAAGGCAAAAGTGAAGCTGAATCTACACAGGAAAGTAATTCTAGTAGTGAAGCTACAACAAGAGGAAGAAATATTCAAATAAGTTATGAAAATAGAGGAGTACGTTCTCTTTTAGAAAAAATTGATATGCAAATTAGTAGATTAGATAGATGTAATGATTTTGGTAGTTTTAATTTTGCAGCATACTTTATATCTAATGATCCTTCAGTTAATAAAATTGCAGCTAGTTCTTATAATGCTCTAATGAAAGGTGAAAATTCATCTGTTGAAAGTTCTGTTATAAATACTTGGAGTGATAAAAGTTCTAATAAAAGTTTAAATTTATATTTAAATAAGTTTACACACCCTTCTTTTAAATTTAATTTATCTAAAAATAAGCATATAAAGGTTACCCCCGCTTCTATTGTAAGTGGCAAGGAATTAGCTATACATATGTCATTGCCTAAAAAATCAATTAATGGATTACCAGTAGTGGAATCTACTGAGTTTGGAAGAAATATTTTTAAATTATCTAATGAGAAAAGTTTAGAATATATAAATTTAGGTAACATTTATCATATGGGAGCAGAAGAGGATACAAAGGTTAAATTAGATAAAGAAAGTTTAGCTATGCATACCTTTATAACTGGTTCCACAGGAACAGGAAAATCTAACACTATATATAATATTTTAAATGAGCTTACTAAAGAAAGAATTAATTTTTTAGTAATAGAACCAGTTAAAGGTGAATATAAACATGTATTTGGGTATAGAAAAGATGTTACTGTTTGGGGAACAAATAATAAATATACAAAACTATTAAAAATAAACCCATTTAAGTTTCCAGAAGATGTTCATGTTTTAGAGCATATAGATAGGTTAATAGAAATTTTAAATGTTTGTTGGCCTATGTATGCAGCTATGCCAGCTGTTTTAAAAGAATCTATTGAAAAAGCTTATGAATCAGTAGGGTGGGATTTAGATATTTCAGAAAATAAATATGATAAAAACTTATTCCCTAATTTCAATGATGTGTTAATTAAATTAAATGAGGTTATAAATGAATCAGCCTTTTCAGAAGAATTGAAGGGCAATTATATTGGGGCATTAGTAACAAGAGTAAAATCATTAACAAATGGGATAAATGGAAGAATATTTGCAATTGATGAAATTGATAATAGTCTTCTATTTGATAGTAATGTTATTGTAGATTTAAGTAGGATTGGTTCTAGTGAAACTAAGTCTATGATAATGGGAATATTAGTAATGAGACTTAGTGAGCATAGAATGAGTCAAGGAGGAATAAACAATAAATTAAAACATATTACTGTTTTAGAAGAAGCTCATAATATTTTAAAAAGAACTTCTATAGAGCAATCTATGGAAAGTTCAAATTTAGTTGGAAAGTCTGTAGAAATGATTTCTAATGCTATAGCTGAAATGAGAACCTATGGAGAAGGTTTTATAATAGTGGATCAATCTCCTAATATGGTAGATATGTCTACTATTAGAAATACAAATACAAAGATTATACTTAGATTACCTGATTTTTTAGATAGAAACTTAGTAGGAAAAGCTGCTGCTTTAAATGAGGAACAAATAGTTGAATTAGCTAAACTTGAAACAGGGGTTGGAGCCATATATCAAAATAATTGGCTAGAGCCAGTGCTTTGTAAAGTATCAAAATTTGAAGGTAAAGAAATAGAGTTTAAGGAAGAAGAGGAATTAAAAGACACTTCTAATAATTTAAATATAAAAATTACTAAAATATTATTGCAGCATCAGATTGGAGAAAGTATTGATTATAATAAAGAAGCTTTAATTAATGAAATAATAAATAGTAAATATCCTAATAATATAAAAGTAGATATTATTAATGTGTTAAAAAATAAAAATATTTATGAACTAGAATTAAAAGATGTTTCAAACATAATCTCTAAAATATATTATAATCAACAAGCTTTTGAGAAGGCAAAAAATTGTGAAAATTTTAAACAGTGGACTAAAATAGTTTTGGATAATATGGGTAGAAATATAATGGAATTAGATAAAGACTATAGAGATGCTATTTTACAATGTATATTAAGGGAACAAGCTTTAGCTGATAAAGATGTTGAACAATTTTATTTTAATTGGACTGAATATATGAGGGGTGAAGTAATATGATGCAAGAATTAGCTATAGGAGAAGTAGCAAAAAATGAACAGTTAAAAGAGATTGCAGCAAGTGCTTTTAGAGAGGGAGCAGGTTGTTTTAAAGAAGTTATTCCTCATTTGGGTGAAAAGATGAGAGGAAGAATATCTTCTTTTAAAGAAGCGGATAGACCTTTAAATTATAAATCGTTAGAAGAAGTTTTAAAAAATGCCTCAACAGAAGAAAATGGAATTTATGCAAAAGCAAATTTAGAAAAAGGGGAAATTAATGGACGAGAGTGTCTTAAAAGAACTGATATTGATTATGATGAAAAAGATATGTTTGGAATGTCTAATTTAGAGCGTATGGAAAATGGTAAAGCACCATTAAAAAATGAAACACAAATACAATTACATCATATTGGACAAAATATGAATTCACCTTTAGCAGAGTTAACTAAAGCAGAACATATAGGTAGAGGTAATGATACTATTTTACATAATAAATTGAAAGAATCAGAAATTGATAGAAGTGTTTTTAATACTGAAAAGATAAACTATTGGAAAACTAGAGCAGAACAAATAAAATTAGAAGGAGGTGAATAGTTATGAATAGTATAAATGAATTAATTAAAAATTCTAATTGTAAGACTTTAAAAGGTGTTAGTGAAGAAGTTATAAGAAATGCAGAAGAAGAGCTAAAGTTTAAATTTGATGATGATTATAAAAACTTTTTAAAAAACTTTGGTGTATTATCTTGTGGAGGAAATGAAATTTTTGGACTTGGTGTTGAAGGATATTTAAATGTTATAAAAATAACAAAGGAAGAGAGAATATTGAATCCAAATATTTTAGACAATTATATAGTAATACAAGATTATAATATTGAAGGAATACTTATAACTTTAGATCAAAAAGGAATAGTATATGAATTTAGAAATGGTAAGAATACTAAAATTTATAATTCATTTAACAAGTTTTTAGAGAACGAAATACTAAATTAAATATAAAGCAAAATTTAAAGGGCTTGGAGTTGTCCAGGCCCTTTAATATTCGTGATTTATTTTAATGTTTAATGCTTCTTCTAAGTTCTTCAATGTTTTCCTTGGATAATTTGGTGAATTTCATAATTGTTTCTGCATTAACACCATCTTTTATCATTTCAAGGGCAACTTTTTCAATGCCTTTTTCGATGCCTTTTTCTTCAGCTTTTTCTAGTGATTCAGTTAATATAAAAGCATTATTAGCAACCATAGTTTCAACATCCTTTCTTTCAGAATTTAAAATTTTAATAGCTTCATCTGCTAAGGGCATTTCTATTGAATTTTTAATCCAGTGTTTTAGTACTTGCATTTCTTTTTCATTTAAATTATTAAAGAATAATGTTATTGATTTAATTCTTTCTAGAAACTCTAAAGCATCTATTTTTTGATCAAGTAAAAATATTGCTGATGTCATTGATTTAGATTTTAAAAGATCTTCTTTTGAAAATTTGTTATTAACATCAAATAAATCATATTTAAAATCTATTATATTATTACCGAATATATCACTGTTATATATTATGTCTTTAAAATTAGTTGGTACATCCCAAGGAATTTTACCATTGTAAAGTACAATTGGTATCACAGCAGGGATTTTAAGATTTTTATTATAAGGTTTATGTTTTTGGTTTTTAGAATATTCCCTTAAAATTTCACAAATGTAGAACAATAATCTTAAAGGCATTCTATAATCTATACTAGATTGAAATTCTAAAAGTATGTAAAAAATTACTTCTGTACCGTTTATAGTAGCTCTATAAACAATATCTGATTCCTGTTCTTCATAATCTGAAGCTATATAAGATTTATCAGTAAGAATTAAATCCTCAGATTTTAAGTCCTTTGCCCAAGGAGCTTTTAGCATACCTTTAACTAAGTCTAAAAACACTTCACTATTAGAATATAAATCTTTATAGCTTTTGTCATGAATATTATTTTTATCTTTTTTTAAATTCATTAGTTACCTCATATATTAAGTTTTATTACTATAATTATATACAAAAATATTTAATTTATAAACACTTATTAAGTCAAAGAATTTGTTTAAAAATTAATATTGTGTTCATAATGGAAATATATATAGATTAACAACATAATACGTGGTATTTATTTACAAAGGTATTTGGATTTTCATGTAGAATTTAATTATTAATATTTAATTGGTAAATTTTTTTGTATTTAAGTGTAAGGAAGGTTAATTTTTTTTATGAGAAGTATAGTAATATCATCAAATACATTTTTTCTTATTTCTTTTACTATATTTAGTATTTTTAAAGGAATAAGTATATTTAGAAGTAGTGAGAAACTTGATTTTATAAGAGAATTATTTAAAATAGGGGCTGTGTGTTATGCTATTGGAGTTATATCTTTAGTGTTTTTTCCTGTAACTTTTCAGTTTGGTGGAGAGGTTTTTAATAAGTATCCTACAATATGGATGAATCCTCTTACTAGTATTGTTAATATAGTGATGGATAATCATTTAGATGGAATTATATATAATATAGGAGGGAATTTTATTTTATTAGCTCCTATGCCTTTATTTTTACTTTATTTCTTTAGATATAAAGTGGATAATTTAGTTAGCATGTTCTTTCTGTGTTTATTTACTGCTATATCTATAGAGAGTGTGCAGTTTTTTGAGTCTTTACTTATAGCAGGTGTGGGAAGATTTATAGAAACCAATGATATTATTTTAAATACATCAGGGGGAGTGACTGGGTATTTACTTTATGATAAATTAGTAAGACCTTATAGTTATTTAATTACAGGTAGAAAAGTTAATAATAATTTAGATATTTAAATAAAGTATTTGAAGAATTTTATTTTTTAAAAGTCTTCAAATATTTTTTATATTTATTTATAATGAAAAAATTGTATATTTCTACGAATTTCATCAAAAAGTTATTAAAAATTTCATTTAAATGTTTACAAAGTTGGTTAAATTAAGTAAAATTAAATTGTAACAAAAAAGGAATTACTTGAGAAGAGAGACAGCGTGTTACTTGTTAAGAAGGCATAAGCTGAGAGTTTTATTAATTTTTTAAAACTCTTGGCTTTTTATATTTGATAGTGTAAAGTTTAATATGAAAAAATAGGTTAGATATTATTTTGAAAATATTATTTTTAAAAACTATCAAAGATTATTTTTAGGTACAACAAAAAGACCTTCTATGAGAAGATTTTAAAAATATT
>NZ_WHJC01000078.1 GCF_009295725.1 Clostridium tarantellae | reverse complement strand
AGACCGGGGGATATCTCGGATTATATCATAATATTAAAAATATATTTGAAAAATTTAGAAATTTTGCTTATAAAACTAAAAATAGCATTTTTGCTTTATGCAAAAATGCTATTTGTCTACAAACTGACATGATTTATTAAATCTTAATAAGTCATGTGTTTCTTATATAAAAATTTCCTGTTATAAAAATTTAATTTTATATTTTTTTTCTAATCTCCTAGGAAAATATGATAATTTAGCATTTCTCAATCCTAATATACCCATATCATCTTGTCTATTTACATATTTAACATTTTTATAATATCTTCTTACAAATTCCCTATTAATAAATGAATATATTCCATTATATTTTTTATTGCATTTTTCAACATGAATAATAGCCATTTCATTATTTATATTCTCGCCTATGGTAAGTCCTTGGATTTTACCATCTATATATATTGCCATAGCATCTAAATTTAAAAATTCTTTATTTATTAATATATCTTTAATACCTTCTAATTCATATTTTAAAGCATCTGATTTATTATTTTTCATTTCATACCATTCTTCACAAAACTTTATGCTATCATTTACTATATACAACCTATTCACATCTAATACTTCAAATTTATAATTTTTCATAAAACAGTTACAATGATTACGTTTTTTATTATATTTTCTGCCACATAAATTTAATAATTCTCCTGTTACATATATATAATCAGAATTTCCTTTTTGAATTTCCCCATAAATTTTTTCTTCAAATTCATTTATTAAGTATAATAAAAATTCCTTTTCAACATCTCCAAATAAATATTTCCCCTTAGAAATACTTTTTAATAAGGGAATAATTTCTTTAATATTAAATTTATTTTTACTTAATGGTTGCATAAAATATATAACTTCTTCACTTTCTTCTTTTTTTATTATTAATATATTATTTAAAATATCATACTTAGTATTAAATCTATTTCTCCACATATATAAAGTAGTAAATGAATACTCACAACTTTTAAATTTATATTTTTTTAAATAATCTGTAAAAATTTCTTTATCTTTTAATTGTAAATCTTTAAACATTTATAATGTACCTCTCCTAAAATTACTTTAATAAAACTATATAAAATTATCTTTTAATATAATCTATCTAAGTTTTCAAGATTTAAAATACATACTTTCATTGTATATTAAATAATTTACCAAATAAATCTTAAATTACAGTGAAATTTCAAATTTAATTGGTAAATTATCTAATTAATTTTTATCTATCTACAGTAATAACCTTTATTAGTACAGCAATTATCTGCACAATAATTGCTTGTATAGCATCTATTTTCATAACAATTATTACAATCATCAAAACAAATAATTTTATAACAACATTTTCTTGGTATATAACATTTTTGAGGTATGCAACACTCTTGTTGAGGTATACAACATTGTTGTGGAATGCAACACTCTTGAGGTATGCAACATTGCTGAGGAATACAACACTCTTGAGGTATACAACATTGTTGTGGCTTACAACATTCTTCAGGCATGCAACATTGCTTAGGAATACAGCACTCTTGTTGAGGTATACAACATTGTTGAGGTATACAACACTCTTTTGGCTTACAACATTCTTCAGGTATGCAACATTGCTTAGGAATACAGCACTCTTGTTGAGGTATGCAACACTCTTGAGGTATGCAACAACATTGTTGAGGCTTGCAACAGCAATTACACTGCTTACATACATAGCAATCAGCTCTTCCACAACAACACATAAACTGGTTACCTCTATTGGTAAAATATTTATTCATAATATCTCCTTCTTTTAAATTATTTTTTATCTTAAAGTTTAAAAAATATTCTCATTTCTTTAGGTATCATATTAAACAATGTAGTAATTTAACTAATATTAAATAAAATCTCAATAATAATTATACTTATTTTAGGTTAAACAATTTCTCATTCTACACTTTTCACAAGTACAATATGGCTGTTCTATACATACTGTTTTACAATACTTTTCTGATAATTTATTCATACAAACTACAGTAATTAAATCACATATGGATTCACCACACTCTACATTTATTTTTAATATTCTTGGAGTTATATAATATCCACAACACATAGTTGCAAAGACTAATTTATACATTCCAGGATTCGTTATTTTAAAACAATACATTCCCATACAATCTGTAGTAGTTTTTAATATAACTACATTAGCCTTCATCAAAAATACCTCTATGCATTCTACACCTAAACAAGTACATTTATCAATAACTTTACCACAAATACATGTTTCAATTATACAAGGAACTTTTTTAAGAGGTACATCCACATCTAACTTTTTATCTCCAGAATTAATAGTAAAACATTTTGTTCTTCCATTTTCATCTACAAAATTTCCTGCTGTTACAAATCCATACCCTGGTTTTGGCACAAATATACCATAATATTTTCCTGGTTTAACTCCCCTAATTAAATACATTCCTCTACTATCTGTTATTTCAGTATACTGTGTTGGTGTTTCTGTATCACAATCATATAAAGTAATTTTTACTCCTCCAACGCCAGGTTCTCCAGGCTCTTCTATACCATTTTCATTTAAATCTAACCAAGCTTTATCCCCTACAATAGCTAATTTTATTATTCCTGCATCAATATTTAATTTTGCTTCATTTCTTCTTAAATCTATATTATCAGTTCTTCCTGTTAATTGATTTACTTTAGAATTTAAATTGTCATCTAACCCTGCATTTTTTATTGTAAATTCTGTATTATCTTCTTTAATAAACTCAACTATATAGTTTCCTGACCTTAAATTATCAAATAAATACTGACCATTTAAATTAGTTCTAGTATTTCTTATAGATGTTGTTAAATTATCAGCTAAATATAAATTAACTCTTATATTGCCAACTCCAGGCTCATTACCATCTTGAATTCCATTTCCATTTAAATCTTCCCATACAAAATCTCCAATGGAACTTTTCACTACATCTGTTGTTACTGGTGGTGTTTCTCTATCTCCACCAGAAAAAGTTATTCTAGCTTTATTAACTATAGGGTTAGGATTAGGTAAAATATTACCTATTCTAACTTTAAAAATAACTGTAGAACGTTCATTTGGTTGCATAGTACCTATTAATATGCTATTTTGAGGATTATCATTTGGTCTAGATAAATTATTGACCTGTACAGATCCATTTACAAAAATTGTACCTGCAGGTATTGAATCTAACATTTTCACGTTTACTATAGGAGCTACGCCCTTATTTATAATTGTTATAGTATATAATAATTCATCTCCTATTTGTGCCGTTGTTAGATTTACAGTTTTATCTACATCTACATTTTTTATATCAATTAAAGGAGCATCTACAAATAAATTTTGTTCTCCTGATTGAATATGAAAACAACCTCCTCTACCATTTGTATCTACCAATCCACCTACTGTTACAAAATTATATCCTGGTGGTTTTGTAAATATTGCATAATATCTTCCTGGTAATACATTTGTTATAAGATATTTTCCATTTCTATCAGTAATAGCTGTATATTGCGTTGCACTATCATCACTACAATTATATAATGTTACTAATATATTACCTACACCTGGTTCATCAGGTTGCTGAACTCCATCTTCGTTTCTATCTAACCAAGCTGTATCTCCTATGGTAATTGGTTGTATTAATCCTGCATCAATAGTTAAATCAGTTATTCCTCTTGCTAAAATTATATTATCTGTCCTTCCTGTAGATATATTTACCTTAGAATTTTTTGTATTATCTACTCCTGCACCTTTAATTGTAAAATTGTATCCAATCAGTTTAACAAATTCTACAATATACTCTCCTGACCTTAAATTATCAAACAAATAATATCCATTCGCCTGTGTTACTTCTGTTCTTATAGCATTATTTAAATCACTAGATTTATATAACTTTACAGTAACTCCATTAACTCCTGGTTCACCACCATCTTGTATTCCATTACCATTTAAATCATGCCATACAAAATCTCCTATAGAACTTTTTTCAACATTAGTTACTGTAGGCGGTGTTTCTTCTTCTCCTCCTTCAAAAATTATAGTAGCTTTATTTACTATTGGATTAGGCACGGGAAGAACTTTTCCTATTTTAACCTTAAAAGTAACAATAACTTGTTCATTTGCATTAACATCGCCTATATTTAATCCACTATCTAAATTTACATCACTAACAACTCTTCCTCTTACCGCTATAGAACCTGGAATAAAGGTAGTTCCTGATGGAATTTTATCTTTTAATTGTACATTTTTTACAGCCAATACTCCTCTATTTAATATTGTTACTGTATATAATAACTCATCTTCTAACTCAGCATTTGCAAGATTTACAGTTTTATTTGTAGTTATATTTTTTATATCAATTAAAGGTGCATCTACATCTAAATTTTCTTCTCCTGATTGAATAGTAAAACATTTTCCCTGCCCATTTATATCTACAAATCCACCTACTGTTACAAATTCATATCCTACTGGCTTAGTAAATATAGCATAATAACTACCTGGTAATACATTTGTTATAAGATATTTTCCATTATTATTCGTAATTGCACTATATTGAGTTCTTGTGTCATCATTACAATTAAATAAGGTAATATTTACATTTTCAATTCCTGGTTCTCCTGATTGTTGTATACCATCTTTATTACTATCTAACCAAACTGTATCACCTATGGTAATTGGTTTTATTAATCCTGCATCAATAGTTAAATTATTTTCTGCTAAACCTAAAGATATGCTATCGGTTCTTCCTGTAGCAATAATTACTTTTGAATTTTTTGTAACATCTCTTCCTGCATTTTTAATAGTAAAATTAAATCCATTGGGTTTAACAAATTCTACAATATACTCCCCTGATTTCAAATTATCAAATAAATATCTTCCTCTTAAATCTGTTATAACAGTTTTTATAGCATTATTTAAATTATTAGATTGATATAGTCTAACAGTTACTCCCTGAATCCCTGGTTCACCACCATCTTGTATTCCATTACCATTTAAATCATGCCATACAAAATCCCCTATAGAACTTTTTACCACATCTGTTACTACTATTGGAGGTTCTTCTTTTCCACCATCAAAAATTATAATAGCTTTATTACTTACCGTTTTAGGAATAAAGTCTGAATCATTTATTTTTACTTTAAAAGTAACTGATACTATTTCTTTTGATGCAATTTCACCTATATTAATCCCAGTTCCTAAATCACCATCTGCTACACGTCTTCCTCGTATAGTTATAGAATTCGAAACAAATACTGTTCCTTCTGGAATTTTATCTATTAATCTTACATTTCTTATAGGTTTTACTCCATCGTTTATAATTTCTATAGTGTAAGTTAATTCCTCACCTATTTCTGCTGTTGCTTTATCTACAGTTTTTTTAGTTTTTACATCTTTTATATCAATTAACCCTGCATCTATATTTAATTTATTTTCATTTTTACCTAAACTTATATTATTAGTTCTTCCAGTACTTTGAATTGCTTTAGAATTTTTAGTATTATCTGAACCTGCATCTTTAATGGTAAAGTTATATCCATTTGGCTTTACAAATTCTACAGTATAATTTCCTGATTTTAAATTATCAAATAAATATTCTCCGTTCGAACCTGTTACAGCAGTTTTTATAATTCTACTTAAATTATTAGATTCATATAGTCGTACAGTTACGTTTTGAATTCCAGGTTCACCATTATCCTGTATTCCATTACTGTTTAAATCAAACCAAACAAAATCTCCTATGGAGCTTTTTATTACATCTGTTACTACTATTGGAGGCTCTTCTCTTCCTCCATCAAAAGTTATGACAGCTTGATTAGTTACTTGCTGAGGAATAGGCAAAGTTTCTTTTATGACTACTTTAAATGTTACTATTACAGTTTGATTTGGCTGAATTTCTCCTATATTAAGATTGTTATCTAAGTTAATGTTATTTTTAACTATTCTATCTATTGTTATAGAATTTGGAATAAAAGTTGTTCCATTAGGAACTCTATCTATTAACTCTACATTTTTTATAGATTTTATTCCATTATTGGTAATAGTTATTGTATACGTTAATTCTTCTCCAAGCTCTGCTCTTGTTTTATCTACACTTTTTATAGTTCTTACATTTTTTATATCAATTAATCCTGCATCAATATTTAAATTATTCTCATCTTTACCTAAACTTATATTATTAGTTCTTCCAGTACTTTGAATTACTTTAGAATTTTTAGTATTATCTGAACCTGCATCTTTAATGGTAAAGTTATATCCATCGGGTTTTTCAAATTCTACAGTATAATTTCCTGATTTTAAATTATCAAATAAATAAATTCCACTAGTATTTGTTATAACGGTGTTTATAGGAGTATTTAAATTGCTAGATTCATATAATCTTACTGTTACATTTTGAACTCCAGGTTCACCATTATCCTGTATTCCATTTCCATTTAAATCATACCATACAAAATCTCCTATAGAGCTTTTTACTACATCCGTTACTACTATTGGAGGTTCCTCTTCTCCTCCATCAAAAGTTATGACAGCTTGATTGGTTACTTGTGATACAATAAAACCTGTCTCATTTATTCTTACTTTAAATTTAACTATTAAAGTTGCATTAGGTTGTATATCGCCTATATTAATATTATTATCTAATGTAATTCCACTTCTAACTATTCCATTAACTGTTATAGAGTTTTGTACAAATGTTGTTCCCTGTGGAAGCCTATCTATTAATGTTACATTTTCTACTTTAAAAACTCCATTATTAGCAATTGTTATTGTATAAGTTAATTCTTCTCCTATCTCTGCACTTCTTTTATCTACACTTTTGGTTACTTTTACATCTTTTTCATCAATTAAAGGAGCATCTACATCTAAATTTTCTCCACCAGATTGAAGTGTAAAACATTGACCTTTTCCATTAACATCTACAAGACCTCTAGTAGTTATAAATCTATATCCAACAGGTTTAGAAAAAACAGCAAAGTAACTTCCTGGCTTTACATTTTCAATAATATAAATACCCTCTAAATTAGTAGTAGCTGAATATTTAACAGTACTTTGACTTGTATCAGTACAATCATATAAATTAACAGTTACTCCACTAATACCTGGTTCATTTATATCTTTTATACCATCTTCATTTAAATCTAACCAAACAGTATCTCCAACTCTCCCTAGTTTAACTAAGCCTGCATCTATATTTAAGTTTGCTTGTCCAGCAGTTAAAGTTATATTTTCTGTTTTTCCTGAAGTCTCTCTAGCTTTAGAATTTTTAGTAATGTCACTTCCCTGATCTTTAAGAGTAAATTGAAATCCATTAGGTTTTTTAAAGGTTATAAAATAATTTCCTGGTTCTAAATTATCAAATAAATAAAATCCTGGCTCACCATTAAAATTATTTGTGGTAAAAGTAGAACCTAACGAAATTCCATCACTTTTATATAATTGGACTTCTACCCCATTCACTCCAGGTTCACCAATATCTTGAATACCATCTCCATTTAAATCATGCCATACAAAATCTCCAATTTTAACTTTTCCATTGCCAACTTCTTTAACTTCAACTCCTACCTTTTCTGGCTCTACTGGCAACAAATTTTGAATTTGACCATTCTCAGTATAAGTCCCTTTTAAAGCAAAGCTATTCCATGCAACTAACCCTGTAGTTACACCTACTGGTGTAACAGCTTTAACTGTTATTACTAACTTTTCACCTTGATTAAGATTTAAATTAGAGCTTGTTATTTTAAAAGCACGATTATTAGTTATAGGAACTGGTGCAATATTACTCCAATTACCTATTCCTATGGTTTGTCCTGTATTATTAAATCTAATAGGATCATTACTTGTAGAATATTCTATTATTAAATTAGGAGTTGGTGTTCTTGAAGGAGATATTATTGCTGTAACTTCAGATACTTCATAAACTGTAAATTGCGAATTTCTAGGAGTAATATCTATCACTCCCGTATCTCCTAAACGTGGTAAAATATCTATAAGTTCTATACTATTTAAAACCGAAGCTCCAACATTCTCAATAGTTAATTTATATTCAATAACTCCTCCTGAAAATGTATTTCCAACTTGTGGTTCCTCTATAAAATCACTATCTAAAGGTCCTTTTACTTTTTTATCTGAAGCTATACTTTTAGTAATTATAATATTATTTCTTACTTCATTACTTTCAAGTAAAGTTTCATCTCTTATACCATCTCCATCTCTATCATCACTATCTGTATATTCTTTACTTCCTCTTAATATATTTCTCGTATCTACTATACCTTTATTTCCTTTATTACCTAGAACTCCAGTATTAATTATTTCTCCTTTAGCTCCCTTTTTAACTTTAACATCAAATTCTACGCTAAAGTTTCCTCTTTGTTCTAATTTAAATCCATCATTAAATTTATACCTTATTAAGGTTTTTCCAGTACCATTAAAATTATTTATATTTTCAACTATAACTTTAGAACCTTTTGCTTGAAATGTACTATTATTACCTTCTAAATTTTCATTATCAAAATAATTGTAATATTTATAATACTCATTATTTGTATACTCTAATTTATCATCTAATAAATCAGTAATTATAGGATTATCAATTTGAGATTTATCAGCTACTACTCTTAATTTATATCTTATAGTTTGTCCTGAAATTACATCTGTATTGGGGGAAATCTCTTCTTTTATAATTCTTAATTCTGATAATCCATCAATTATTGTTGTATAATATTCTTCTTCATTTACACCATTATCAGCTTTTAATTCTACTTTATTAATTATATTTTGAGATGTTGTATTTGAATTTATAACTCCATCTATAGCTAATCGCTCACAATTACTATAACCTACAGGTAATCTAGGCAAGCTCCATCTTATTTTCGTAATTTTTTGTCCTAAAGAAACTTTGTTTGTTAAATCAATAAATTGAGCCTGATTAGTTGCATATGTGCCCAAATTAATAAATGTACCACTATTATTAATTTCATAATCTATAGTCATATTAACACTATTTAAATAAAAGGCTTTACTTACTAGAACAATACAAAAATCTCCTATATTTATTCTATTAACAATTACTTCCTCAGGTATGGTATCAATAATTTGCACATTAGTTAAATCTTTATTTCCTGAATTTCTAACAAATATTTCATAACTTATTCTATTTCCTGCACTAGCATGAGTAGGTCCTGATTTAATTACATCAGCTCTATAATTATCATCTGCTACATTAGTTGTAACAATAATTGGTGGTTTAGGAGGTGTTGGTGGATCTGCCGTCCATGTTACTCTGTTATTTATTGCATCCCCTATATTAAAATTTGTTGGAACTTTTACAGCATATATAAATTTATATTCTGTTCCAAAATATTCTGATAGTGTAAATGTAACAGTATTAGAAGTGCTCCTTACTGTTAAAGTATTTGTTCTTTTATCATATCCCGATATATCTGTACCTGTAGGTGATGTAATGGAATTATCAATAGATACTCCCGAAAGTAATGTATCTACAATTCTTACATTAGTTATTTTTGCACCTAAGTCACCTTGTCCACCTTGACTTTTCAATTTATTTCTTAACGTTAAAATGTATATTAAAATTCCACCCACACTAGGTCCTACTCTATCAGGTATTATAACCTCTTTTGTTAATTCAAAATCAGGATTTAATATTAAAGTTACAGGTGGTGATGATCTTTCTATAGGTGCATCACTATTAACTTTTAAAATAGCTTTATTGATAAAAGTAGTTCCATTATCTGTACCAAAGCTAAATCTACAACTTAAATCTAAGGCAATGGCTTGACCTAAATCTGTAATGGATCCAAAATCAAATGTAATTTTTTTTCCTCTTTGTCCATTTACAGTTGTATCTTCTTCTTTTTTATTCTTTAAAAGTCCTCCAATAGGTGGTAATGTATATTGTATATAATCTGGAATAAAATCTTCAATAGTAGCTAAAGCTATAGCTCCTTGTATGCCACTAAAGGAAGCATTTATGGTATATCTAAAACTTTCTTGTAAATTAACTTGAGTTTTATCTACTGTTTTAGTAATAGTACCTGCTGCTACTTCTAAATCAGCTAAGTTTATATTATTATTTCTTTTATTTTCTTTAATTAAATTAATGTAAAGAAGGTTCATTTAAACTCCCTCCTTTCTTTTAAAACCAATTACTTAATTTATACATTATTATTATATTAATAACTCTGTAAGTTTGTTCAAAAAAAACAATATTTTTGTATATTTTTGTCTAAAAAAATAAAAACACACAAAATATTGTTGATTAAATTAATAAAAGGAAGTGCTTTTTAAACACTTCCTTTTCCTTTATTCAACTTGAGTTAATAATCTTTTCATAACATCTTTTAATTTGTTTTTTCCTAGTTCTTCATGAGCCAATAAAATTACTACTTTTATATCATTATCTGAAGGATCCCATTTATAAGCTCTTATATCAAAAATAGAATCTTCAGGAATAAACTCTTCTAAATCAGTTGCTAATTCTTCAGCTAATGTTATATATTCGTTAAATAATTCATCATCTTCTACTTCATCTAAATTATAATCTTCCATTAATATCTCATTTAAAATATTTAAGCTTATACTTAAATTAAAAGCAACTATATCTTCTCTTTTTGAACCTTTACTCATATCTTTAATTACTTTAAAAAGAGAATTTTTTTCTAAATTTTCTTTTATATCCTTACTATCTACTACTCTATTGCCAAATACTATGTACATTTTATCATCTCCAAACTAATTAAATTCCTATAAATTATAACACTTTATTCTATATATATTCCACTTACATTGTTAAATTATTAAATAAATCAATTTATATATTAATATGTCAATAAAAAATGTATTTTAACAAATATATTTTTTATTGACATATTAATATATTTTATGATAAAATATTAATTTACTTTACCAAAGAAATGTGCTATACTATATAATATAATGTTATACTACATAATATGGAGGCGAGGCTTTTGTTTCATGTTGGGGATAAAATAGTTTATCCAAATCAAGGTGTAGGCACTATACAATACATAGAAGATAAAGAGTTCTGTGGTGAAATTCAAAAATATTACAAAATCCATCTAATAAACAATAATATGGATGTTTTAATTCCAGCCAAAAGATTAGAACATTGTAATTTACGTGGAATAAGTGATATTAATACTTTAAACAATCTTTTAAGTGATTTTAAACATCCTGATTTTGATTTGGAAAATTTTATTAGTAGTACTTCTAAACAAAGAATTATAGATAACAATGAAAAACTTAAGGTTGGTTCATTAAAAAATTTCTTTGAAGTAGTTTATGATTTAACTAAATTAAATGCTGTAAAATCACTTAATTTAAATGAAAAGCAAATTCTTTTTAAAGCAAAAAAATTTTTATTAGATGAAATAAGCTTAATTAAAAATATTTCTGAAGAAGAAGCAGATGAATTTTTAAATGAAAACTTAATAATACATTAAATATTTTTTATATTTTTAAGCCTTTATTTAGTAAAAAATCTCTTAAAGAATTAATTTTCTTTAAGAGATTTTTAATATATTTTTAATTAAAAGCTTTATAAAAATCACTTTCTTTATTTATAAAAAATTCTAAATCATTAAAAGAAATTTTAAAAGTTATAATACCTGAAGAATATGGAGCTATTTCATAAGGATTAAAATATATAAATAAACATTTATCATTTACATAAAACCCTACATTTTCATTTATCCCTTTAAAACCATCTTGAAAAATTTTATATTCTGACATTTCTTTTATTTTATTTTCTATAATGTTATTTATTTTTTCATCCCATTTAGAATTTTCATAAAATAAATCCTTTAATTTATAAAAAACTCCTGTATTTAAATCAATAATTGGAGTTTGTTTTTTAGATATACCATGTGCATCTCCTATAGTATAGTGATATGAATTAATATTGGGAATAAATAAATTCTTATTAAAAAATTGAACTTCAAAATTTGTATAATAATAGTTTTTTAAATATACATTTTCATCTTTACTTTCTTCATAATACATTGATAAACTTTTAAGTATTCTATTTACTTTCTGTTGCTCTTTTTTATTTTTCATTCCATTTAACTTAGGATAATATACTAAATAATTTATATTTCCTTTATATTTTACTTTTATCACTGAATATTTTTTATTTAATTTTATAAATATATTGGGATAATAAATAACTTTACCATTTACTTTTAAATAATAAGGGTTATAATCTATATCAGCATAAATTAAATTATCTTTAATTACCAAAGATCCACTTCCCTTTACCTTTGGTAAATCATCCATAACTTTGCACATTCTATCTATGAAAAATGTATTTTTCATATCATAAACTGATGCTACATTTTCTTTATACTCATCTATATTTAAATATTTAAAATTACATAATAAATTCCCTTCTAAATCACCTATTGCATAAAGATTTATTAAATTGTTTTTAATATGTTCTAATGGTAAGCCTAAAGCTAATCTATCATCATCTATAAATTTTATATTGTTATAAATAGGTGGATAAATATATTCCCCTCTAATATTTATAACTCCAAATAAATCTATATTTTCTTCACAACTAATTATAGCTAAATTATTTTTAACCATACCTGCTGTAGCATATTTTTGTGAAATTATAATATTTCCTTCAATATCTATATATCCGTAAGGTCCTTCATCATTATTAGAATATGTCATGAATTTACCATTAAACTTATCAATATATTTATAACTAAAATTTTTAATTTTTTCACCTAATTTATTTATTAAAAAATATTTTTCCTCATCCTTTATAAGAGCATAACCATTTATAAACTTACTAGCCTTTACATATTTAGGAATAATTATTTCATTTCCAAATTTATCTATATAACCATATAACATTATTCCATTTTTATCTTCTCTAGCTACAACATACATGTTTTCTCCATAATATTCAATAAAGTCATATTCTATTTTATTTAACTTATTTCCACAAATATCAATAATTCCTTTTTTACCCTCTAAATCATAAATAGCCAAATTATTTTTATAATTTAATAATTCATTATATATAGGTTTAACTATATATTGTCCTTGTAAATTTATAACTCCAAAAAGATCATTTTTTTTAACTATAGCCACTTTGTTATTATAAAAAAAACTTGCATATTGAAATTCGGGATAAATAACCCAATTGCCTTTATTATTTATATATCCATAAAAATTTCCTAACCTTGTATTGCTAAAGGCAGGATATAAAGAAGTTGAAAACTCTTCATAATAATTCTTATAATACTTTTTTACTAAATTCATTTTTTCTTTTCTGCTTTTAGATGACATTATAAACTCCTAAATAATATTTATATTAACTATATTTT
>NZ_WHJC01000077.1 GCF_009295725.1 Clostridium tarantellae | reverse complement strand
CTCCTATATGTAATTTATTAAAATTTATTTATTATAGTTTTTCTTTATAGTTTAAATTTAAAACAATTTAATTTATAAATATTTTTACTATATGCTATAAAAAAAGAGGTGTGTAGAACTAGGTAATTAATGTTTTTTATAAATCATTAATTTATTCCTATCTAAAGTCACCTCTTTTTTACTCTCCCCTTTAATTTTCTTTAAACCAATTATCTACTGTATGAGCTAAAGCATTTGCTACTCTTCTTTGATGATTTTCATCTGCTGCTTTTGTTGCATCATTAGGATTTGATAAAAATCCTGCTTCTATTAGTACAGACGGCATGGATGCTTTTCTAGTTACATAAAGCCTTCCACTTTTAGCTCCTCTATTATAAAAGTTTCCTGACTTTGCTAAAGTATCTGCTAAAGCTTTTGCTAAAGCTTCACTACTTTCTATAGCATTTCCACTACAAGGAACTTCTCTAAAGTCACTATACCAAGTTTCAGTACCATATGCCATTATACTCTCAAATTCATTATGATGAACACTTATGAAAAGATCAGCTTTCAAATCATTAGCTAAAGATGTTCTTCTATCTAAGCTATCTACTACCGTTTTATCATAAGTTGTTTGGAAAGGACTTTGAGTTAAAACCACTTCATATCCTAACTTTGATAATTCATCTCTTAATTTAACTGCTAATTCCATATTTAGTTCACATTCTTTATATAAATTTCCATTATGAGAGAATGATGAACCAGTATCTACTCTATAGGCTGGATTAGTATTATGCCCTGGATCTATCACTATAAATTTCTTATGATTTAGCTTTATTAATTTACTCATTTCTTTAGTAGTATTGTCATTACCTATTGCTATAATTTTAACTTTATGATAACCTCTTGCAAAATTACTCACATCGAATTCACCAGTAAATCCACTTTTATTTCCATTTATATAGTTTGGAAAAGCTTTATTTACGTCTACTCTATCTATGTTTAAATTAGCACTTCCTAAGTAATTATTATCCACATATACTTTTACTTCTTTTACACCTGAATCATTTAATGCCCATCCTTTAATTTTTAAAGTTCTTCCTTTTAAAGTTGTAGCATCAACAGGGTTCTCTAAATTTATTTTAGCTATTTTTTTCTTTAATACCAGTTGTGAGGTCCTAGTAATTTTCGTGTTATCATTTCCAATTACTTCAATTTTAATGCTTTTTGTTCCTGGTGCAATAAACTGCATATCAAACTTTCCATTAAATCCACTTTTCTCTCCATTTAAATAACCTTTAAAAGTTCTATTAACATCTTGTCTATCTATGCCTAAATTTGCATTTCCTAAATAATTATTATCTGCATATACCTTTATTTCTTTTACACCTGAACCATGTAATGCCCATCCTAAAATATTTAAATAAGTTTTATTACCTTCAACAGTTATAATGCTTTTTTCAAAATTCATTTTAGCTGGCTTTTTCTTTAAATTTATTTTTGATAAAAAGTTTATTTTACTTCCATCATTTCCAATAGCTTCAACCTTTATAGTTTTCTGTCCTGCTGTAAAATTACTTATGTTAAACTCACCAGTAAATCCACTTTTCTTTCCATTTGGATAATCTTTAAAAACTTTATTAACATCTGGTCTATCTATACCTAAATTTGCATTCCCTACAAAATTGTTATCTAAATATACCTTTATTTCCTTTACACCTGAACCATGTAATGCCCATCCTTTAATACTTAAAGTATTATTATCTGTTGTAAAGTTTTGTTTTGGTGCTTCTAAATTCATTTTAGCTGGTTTCTTTTTTAAATTAATTTTAGAATTTTGAGAAATAACACTATTATCTTTTCCTATGACTTCAACTTTAATAATCTTTTCTCCTGGAGTAATATGACTTATGTTAAACTCTCCAGAAAATCCACTATTTTCTCCATTTGGATACCCTTTAAAAACTCTATTAACATCGAACCTTTTTATTCCTAAATTTGCATTTCCAACATACTCATTATTTAAATACACCTTTATTTCTTTTACTTCTGAGCCATGTAATGCCCATCCTTTAATATTTAAAGTATTTCCTTCTATTACAAGGTTTTGTTTTGGTGCTTCTAAATTCATTTTAGCTGGCTTTTTTTCTAATGTTATTCTTGCAGTTCTAGTAATTATTGTTCCATCATTACCTATAGCTTCTGCTTTAACAATTTTTTTTCCTGGGGTAACATGGTTTATATTAAATTCACCAGCAAATCCGCTATTTTCTCCATTTGGATAATTTGAAAATGCCTTATTAACATCCGCTCTTTTTATTCCTAATTGTGCATTTCCAATATACTCATTATCTAAATATATTTTTACTTCTTTTACTCCAAATCCTTGAAGTACCCATCCTGTAACTTTTAAAGTATTACCTTCTATCTTTAAGCTTTCACTAGGCTTTTCTAAGTTCATTTTTGATTTTTTTCTAGTTTTAGAAAAATGATCTAATTCATTATAAAGATCAATTATATCTTTTCCATAACTCTTACTTGAAGCCCAATTACTAGATAAGTCTAATACTTTAGGAGCTATTCCATAAATTCCAGCAAAATGTCTTGCATCATTAGTTTCATTTTTTCCTTTAGGATATCCTTTTCCTCCAGCATATAAAGCTAAATGATCTAAGTGTGCAGTTACTCCATCACTCCAGCTGTTAAATTTATGATGTGCATTAGCATCATCATCTCCTCCACCAACTGTATTTTTCATACCACAGGGATTTTTATAACTTTCATTTAAAATCCCTCCAAAATTTCCAAAATTAGTTTCTAAAGCTGATTGAACATAGGCTATAGCTGGATTAACTTGTCCATGTTTTTCATAAGAATCCCAATATAAGTCAACCAAATCCATAAAGGTTTTTGTTGCACCTCTCTTATAAGCCCAAGACCTAGCATCTTCTCTTGTTATTGTAGTTTTAGATATTATATTTATATTTTCCATAGCATGTACAAATCTACTTGGAATAATACTAAATATAAATACTAGCAAAATAAAAATTGATATTTTACATTTGTGTTTTCTCATATTTATCCCCTTTTTATTTATATAATTTTTCTTTTGTAGTAATATTAATCTTTGTAATTTTTTATTATCTATTTAAAATTACTCTATAAAATAACAAAATCTTTTTATCATTCTCATAACCATATTTTAATAAATAAGTTTATAGTTTCAATTTAATATTTCACAATTATGTAAAATTATTTTCAAAAGATAATTATATAGAAAATATTATAAAACATTGCCTTATTATTTTTTTTATAATATATTAACTTTAAAAACAATAATTTAAACAATGTAAAATTAATATTTTCTATATATCTATTTATTGCTTTTAATGTAATTGTAAATTTTATCTACTATTTCTTTATCTACATTAACATCAAACTTTCTTGCAAATAAATATGGTGATTGGACTAATTCCTGAAAATCCTTACTTCTAAATACATAAGGATTTCCTCTTTTCCAATCTATACATCTAAAACTTCCATTGTTCTCTGAAGTAATAGAATGTAATTTATCTTTAAACTTAGAATTTAAAGTAAAAGTTTGCATAAAGACTTCATCTGAACATATGGTTTTATCACAAAATTTAACTATTTCTTCTTTTTTTGAAAGTATATGCTTTGCTAAATCATTTGTTATACTAAACCACTGTGCTCCACGTCTTAAAGTATAATTATTATGCTTTAATCTATTTACTCCTAATATAGATTGAACTTTTGCATTTACTCTATCTACATAACTTATTAACTTGTTTCTATAAAAACTTGTATTTGTAAATATTCTATAGTATTTTACTCTTGGAGCTACATCATCATGATTAGTAAATCCTATAAATTCTGTTCCTTTATTCTCTTCAAAAAATTTATGTATATAATCTTGAGATTTTAAAGGTAAATCTACTCCTGAAATTAAATGATAATAATCATAGTTTCCTTTTACTGCATTTTTTAATAATGCTAATTCTACATCTACTTGTGTACTACTTCCCCAAAAAATATTTAATCTTGGTTCTATTAAAGTAGTTTTTGATTTTTTAGTTATACTTTTTATATATTGTAAATCTACATCTACAACTTTTTTATCTATATGTATAAATACATCATTTCTTTCATCATCAATTAACTTTAATAATTTTTCTAATATATAAAAATTGTTATGAGCAATTATCATATATGCATGTTTACCCATACTTTCTCCTTTGTTTAAGCCTTAACTTTCTTTTTAAATTTACTATATACTTTGTTTCTTTCTTCTTTTGAAAGTGATACAAAATAAATTCCTATTATATATAAACTATTGCTTATAGCTGCTTTTAATATTAAAGTTAAAAAGGAATTTTCTATAATATAATTATTTAAAATAATAAATATACCTGAAGTTAAAATTGCTATTATTCCTGTTCTTCCACATACAGTTGAAAAGAATCTTATAAGTTTTAATTCTAAAATCTTTTTATAGTATATATTCATTATTAAAGTATTTCCTATAAACATTGCTATGGCTGTAGCTAATGCTGGTCCCATAGGTCCAATTATTTTAAATAAAATAACACTCATAAATAAATTTAATATTGCATTAAATAAATATACTATAGATCTAAACTTATGTTTATTCATAGCAAACAATATTTGATATCCCGTTGTCTGAAACATAGGTACAGTTAATGCTATAAAAATAACTAATCCAAAGTAATAAGCTTCTATCATACTAGGTCCAACCCAAAGTAATATAAACTGTTTACCTAAAAATATATAATTTATTAATATCATTGCGACAATCATAAATTGAAATTTAGATGCTTTAGTAAAAAAATTATTTATTTCATTTTTAGATGCACCTTTAGAAACCATTTCTGTTAGCTTAGGTAAAAATACCCCTGAAAAAGTGGAACTAAAGTTTAAATATTGTGAAACTAGTTGAGCTGAAATATTATAAATACCCACTATGGATATAGTTGAAAACATTCCTAATATGATTCCATCTGTTTTCCAGAAAATTTGATCTGTAATAATACCTAAAAATACAAAAAATGAATAATGTTTTATTTGATTAGTAATTTCTTTATCTAATTTAGTAAAGTTCATTTTAACTTTTAAGCTGTGTTTAACCATTAAGAAGTTAAGTAAATTTACTGCTTGATTTATTATTAAATCTACTACAAATATCATTATCACATTGTATCCTAAATGTAATAAAACAATCATTGCAATTGCTCTTGTTATATTTTTTACTATAGTAGCTAACTTTAAAAATTTAAACTTTTGATGAGCAACTAAAACTGAATTAAATGTTGCACCTGGTATTTGTAAAATAATATTAAATAAAGCAATAACAAAACATGTTTTAAATAAATAAGCTTCCGTAGTAGTTAAATTAGGAAAAATATTATTAGAATTAAGAACAATAACAGTTCCAAAAATAATTCCAATCAAAGATATTTTTATGTAATTTTTAAAGCTATTCCCTACTAATTGTTCTAACTTATCTTTCTCACCTTTAGATTTATATAAAGCAACATATCTTGTTACTGTTTGCCCTATTCCTAAATCTAATATACTTATATATCCTATAACTGAATTTACAAGAGCAATAATTCCATATTGCTCTTTTCCTAAAAACTTTAACTGATATTTAGTCAGAAAAAAAGTTATAATTACTGTTGTAACTAAAGAAATATATGAAATAATTACATCTACTTTTAAATTATTTTTTTTCATTATAACTCCTTATTTTATTAATGCAGATTTTCTTAATATTCTTGCGATTTTCCTTTTTATTCTAAATTGTATTGATATTTTTATGTTACTTTCAATATTGGTATGTACATCTATTTTATTTATATTTTTGAAAAAACTTCTTCTTTTTTTATTGTATTTAGCCGCTTTTATTATTGATGGATTTTCATCTAAAATATCTTGTAAGTTTACTTTTTCAATAAAAATTTCTTCTTTTACTTTTTCTAAAATATCAGATCCTTTTTTAGAATTTACCATTACACAACATATTCCTTTGTTATCATGATATTTAGGATATTTTTTTTCAATTCCCCAAAAATCACCTATGGTAATATCACTCATAAGTTCATCACCTTTACATTTACAGTTATAACAAGAGTTTCTTAAATATAAATCATTTAAAAATCCCTTCATATATATATCATGATTAAATAATATATTTTTTTCTTTATTATTCTCAAATTCAATTTTTATTGAATAACTTTTCCATCCAGTTTCTTTATTCCTAAAATTATAAGATTTAATTTTACCATCTTTATTTTCAATAGATTTTAGATGCTTTCTAAATACTAAAGGTGATGGTACCCCATGACATACTACATCACATGTATATAAATCTTCATATTCTTTTCCTAAAAATTTATATAATCCATTTATTTGACAAGGTGTTCCTGTAAATAAAACTTTTTTTCTTAACTTTAAAAGTTCATAAACTTCTTTATATGTATTTCCTATTTTACTTTGTGAATATTTAGAGCCTCTCATAGCTGAAATTTCTTCTAAAGTTTTTGCCTGTGCATGAATAACATTCATATTTTCATCAAAAACAGCACCAAATACACTTCCACCTTGTAATATTATCTCTTTAGAAAGCACAGTGAATAAGCCTCCAGATGAACTTTTCATTCTTATTTTTTCCTCTTTATTAAAAACGGCAAAACATTTTTTATTTTCAATATTTATATTATCATTTTTAATTTTATTCTTATTTAAAACTTGACAAACTTTATCACATAACTTACATTCAATACATTTATTTTTATCTATAACTGGATAATAAAATCCATCTTCTCCCTCTTCCATACTAATAGCATTTTTAGGACATTTATTATAGCATGATTCACAACCATAACATAATTTTTTTACATCAAAATCTAACATATATATACCTCAAATTATTTAGCCTTTTTTCCAAAAGAATTTTCTATGTTATTTTTAGCTTTTATAATAAATTTTTTTAATTTATAAAAACTTTCTGCTATAGGGATAACTTCTGCCCTACTATTTTCATTATTATAATTATATCCAGTTACACAAACTATTAAAGATAGCATAATTGCATATAAAGAATATCTAAATACCATAGTATATACAGCTAATAAAGTTAAATCTATTGCAATAACTATAAATCCTAAGAATTTTAATTTTTTTAAATCTAACAATTTATTTAACATTTGTGTAAATACTAAAATTAATGCTAGAAAATATATTATTCCACCTTCATAAACTCTAAAAGATATTTCACTCATTCCAAAATGTTTATGTAACCTTTTTTCTCCATAACTTAATATACTTCCAATACCTTTTCCAAAACCATATCCGTTTCCTTTTTCTAATGCCATTTTATATAACATTAGTCTTTCTTCTTCTTTTGGCTTTTTATTTTGCTTTATTTTTTTTTCAGGTATTTTTTTCAAACCATATTGTTCAAGCTTTTCAGCTACTCTTGTATCCATAAAATTTCTAATATCTTTATTAAAATTGTATAAGGCAAAAAGTGATATAAAGCATATCAACACTATAATAAATATATTCTTTAATTCTTTTTTACTAGCATAAAGTACATATTTAAATAAATACTGCGCTATTAAAAAAGGAAAAATTAAAAAGAATGCTGTATTATCATTTTTACTTGAAATTACAAACATAAATAAAATTTCTACTATTATAAAAATTAATAATCCTTTATTTTTATTTAAAGCAAATCTATAAATATTTATAATTATTAAGGCAATCCAAAAAAATGTTAGTTCATGAGTTCCACTAGAACCTATCAATCCTGTAATATGGTCCTTATACATTGGATTATTTGAATAAAATCTCATTAAAAAATGAGTTCCACCTAATTGTTTCATTATTATTGGTATATTTATTAAGAAATAACTATTTAGAATAATAAATAAGTCATTTAAAATAAATTTCTTTAATGCTTCTTTATTCTCAATATTTAATATAGCAAAATATATGATTATAAATATATTAGCTAATCCATTAGTATAAAAATTATTTAAAAAATGTGAGTGTATTCCATTAAAAATAATATTTAATATGGTTACTCCACCATAAAACCCTAAAAATACTATATCTAATAATTTTACTTGAGAATTTTCATATGTCTTTTTTATTAAAATAGCAAATATTATTATACTTATGTATTTAAAAAAGTCTTTGTTAATGGCCCATCTTACCAATAATGTTTGAAATATAAGATATAGAATTAAAATTTTATGCATTAATGGTAATTCATTTCTTTTGCTTATTAAATTCATCCCTACTCCTTTCAAATTACATTACTCTTTATAAATATTATTTAACTTAATTACATAAGTAATTTAAATTAAAATTATTTTAATTTTTCTACTACGTTATTAACTTGTAACATAACTTTTTCTTGAACACTTTCCATAGTATTATTTATAGTGTTTATTATATTTTCATAATTGCTTAATATATAATTTATTTTTTTATTTACTTCTAAAGGAACTTCATTTTTTGCCCATAACTTTTCATCATTAGCTTCAATTATTAATTCATTCATATTTAATCCTGTTCCTAATACTCCTTTATATTTAACACTATAAGATAAAGCAATAGATGGCTTTTTCATTTGGAATGTTGATACTGCTGCATGCATTCTTCCAGTAATAGTAAATAAACTATCTCCTAATATTATTCTTGCTTCACTTGATAAAACTGGCTGGCAAATAGTTATTATTCTATCTTTATACTCTTTATCTAATTTCTTCATTATTTCTTTTATTATTATTCCATCATCTACACATTCTGGACGTAATACATGAGCTAATAATACAATTTTATATTCCTTTAAATCTTTTCTATCTAATATACTTTTAACAATTTCCACTTGATTTCTTATGTAATCATCTAAATTTTTTGTATATAATTCAGTAAGCCCTGATGGTACAATTGTTATGTATTTTTCATCATTTAGATTATATTTATTTAATATATTAGCTCTTAATTCTTTATTATTTTGTAATGGTAAATCTAAAAATGCTAAATCTCTAGAATCAAATATATTTTTAACTCCTAATTGTTTTAAGTATTGTAAACAATCATAATCTCTTGTATATACATGAGTTTTGTTTAAGATACTTTTAGCTAAAAACTTAGTATGTACTTTAGTAAATGGTCCTATGGTTTGACCTACTAAGAATACTTCCATATGCTTACTTCTTAAATTAATTTTAAGAATTTCTTTAATAAATAGGTTTACACCATAATATTCTGAGATATCATCTCCTCCTATTATGATTACTCCTTTAAAAATTTCACTTTCTTCTTTTAATCTTTTTTTGTAATCTAAAACTTTAGAAATTTTATTAGAACCTTTAAGTTCTCTTTTTTCATATTTAAATATATTATTTAATGCTGTTTCTTTTTTAAGTCTTTGTAAATCTTCTTCTGTACTACAATCTACATAAAACTCTGCATCTTTACATTTTGAATTTATTCTATCTATTATATTAATAGCCATCATTAAACTACCATAATTATAGGTATTACAAATATGTTCTATTTTTATTTTCATTTATTTTTTCCTTCCTTTAATATTAATAATATAGCTAAAATTTTTGGGCAATATTTTAATAAATAAATATATGCTTTATCCTTATTATTAAAATAATTAATTTCATTTATATACTTATTACAATATTTTCTTATTTTGCTGTTTTTAAAAAATATTAAAAGTTCTTTAATACTTGCTACCTTACTCATCATATAAAAGTTATACTTAATATTTTCAAACATTTGTTTATTTAATACTAATTGTACTAAATCTTTATCCTCTATTACTCTACTTAAATCCTCTAAAGCATCTATAAAAGTAAGATTTTTAGCAGAAATACTATGACTTACTGAAGATTCTCTCATTACATAATGAAATAAAACGTTCTCTATACTACTTACTTTTTTACATAATAATAATACTTTGAATATAAAATTTTGATCTTCTCCATTATAAAAATATTCTATAAATTTTATATTATTTTTTTTTATTATTTCTCTTTTAAATACTATATTAGACATACTTAAAGCTACTTTATTATTAATTACTTTTCTTAATAAATCTTTTCCTAAAATATTTCCTTGGGTATAACTATGATAATCTTCATAACTCCAACTAGCTATTCCCTCTTCATTCACTCTATCATAACCAAAATATATACTGTCTGATTTTTCTTCTTTGACTTTTTCTATAAGTTTTTTTACCAAATTACAATCTACATAATCATCAGAATCTAAAAATATCAAGTATTTTCCTTCAGCTTTTTCCATAGCAAAATTTCTAGTTTTACTCACTCCTGAATTACTTTGATGAAATATTTTGTAACTAAAATCTACATTTTTAAGATATTCCTTAGCTATCTTAAAAGAATTATCTTTAGAACCATCATCCACAAGTATAACTTCAAAATCTTTATAACTTTGATTATTTAAAGAACTTAAACACTTACATATATAATTTTCTGTATTATACATAGGTATAATAATACTTAAAAATACTTCTTTATTCATATTTTTCTCCATTACTGCAATAAATTCAAAGTAAAACTTTCTTTACCTTAATATTTATAAAGAATTAAATAAATTTTCATATTTCTCTACTATGTATTCCCAAGTGTAATTTTCTTCTATTCTTTTCTTAGCACATTTAGACATTTTACTTATAAAATCTTCTTTAGCATTTTCTAATTTATTGATTAAATTAGCTAAATTCATATGCTCCTTTGTAAAATAAACAGCTCCCTCTTCTCCTACTTCTTTATTAAAACCTACATCTAGCAATATATTTAAATCTGTAGTTGCTAATGCTTCAAGTAAAGACGGATTTGTTCCTCCTACTTCATGACCATGGAAATAACCATAAGCATTTTCTCTTATTTTCTTTAAAAGTTCTTGATCATAAACTGTTCCAACAAATTTTACTCTTTTATCTTTTTCAAAACCTGTTTTCTCTTTTAATGCTTCATAAAACTTATTTTTTTCTACATTAGTAATTAATACAAAATCTTTTTTAGTATTTGATTTCATAAATTCCGTTAACATTGTTTCATAATTATTTTCTGGTACAAATCTCCCTACTACTAAATAATATTCTTTAGCCGTTAATTCTTTGTCTTTATACCAACTAATTAACTTTTCATCATTATCCTTTAAGCTAGATTTTTGTCTATCTGCTCCATAAGCTATAAATGTAGTTTTAGGTTTATATTCTTTATAATCTTCTTTTATATATTTTTCTATATTTAAAGAATCACAAACTAATAAATCTGCATGCTTAACCATAAGCTTTTCAGACACCTTCCAGTATCTTCTTATAGCAGCATTCCATTTTCCTCTTTTCCATTCATGTCCATCAGGATTTACTAATAAATTAACTCCTAAATTCTTTAATTTATTTTTATATCCTTCTATAAATGGTCCTATTCTACAAGCTAATATATATACTAAAGCATTTTCTATTTTATTTTCTTCTATGTACTTTATAACTCTTTTCAAAGCTGCTATATCATAATAAACAGCTTTACCTGGTCCTATATTAGGAACTTTAATATTAAAACATCTAGCTCCATTATGTTCAAATTCATTATTATTATCTGCTAAACACGAAACATGATACTTAATATTTTTATCCTTTTTATTTTCAGTTAACTTCTCTACAAAAGTTTCAAATCCACCATATTTTGCTGGTATTCCTTTTGAACCAATTATAAATATATTCTTCATTTATTTTCTCCCCTTCTAACTTGCATGTTCATCTCCAAACAATACAAAAAATGTTTTAAAGATAAGCTTTAAATCTAATAAAAAACTTCTCTCTTTAACATACTTAACATCTAAGCTCATCCATTCTTTAAAACCAATAGAATTTCTACCCATAACCTGCCAATAGCAAGTTAAGCCTGGAATTACTGTTAATCTCTCTCTCATCCAAGGTTCAAATTCTATTACTTCTTTAGGTAAACTTGGTCTAGGACCAACTAAACTCATTTCTCCTTTTAAAACATTTATAAGCTGAGGTAATTCATCTATACTTGTTTTTCTTATAAATTTTCCAACTTTAGTTATTCTAGGATCATTTTTCATTTTAAACATAGGTCCTGTCATTTCATTTTTTTCTTTTAAAAGCTCTTTTAACTCTTCTGCATTTATTACCATTGATCTAAATTTATACATATAAAAACGCTTACCATTTAACCCAACTCTTTCTTGAGCAAATAATATAGGTCCCTTTGAATCTTTTTTTATTAAAAAACTTATAACTAAAAATAAAGGGGATAGTAATATCAACCCCATTAGTGCCACTGAAAAATCAAGAAATCTCTTAGAAAAGTTATAAAAATTATAATTTTTGTTATTTGATTCTTTGTTAAATACGTAGTTTCTTTCCACTACATGCCAACTCCTTAAAACTTCGTTTATAGTTTACAAAAATAAAGATTTAATTTATGCTATTTACTCCCTCTAGTTCTTCAACTATATCCATAAGATATTTTCCATATCCAGTTTTCATTAATGGTTTTGCTAGCTTTATTACACTTTCTGAACATATCCATCCTTTTCTATAAGCAATTTCTTCTAAACATGCAATATATGTTCCTTGTGTATTTTGAACAGTTTCTACAAAGTTAGATGCTTGAAGCATAGATACATGAGTTCCTGTATCTAACCATGCCATTCCTCTTCCAAATAAGTTTACCTTTAACTTTCCTTCTTCCATATACATTCTATTTAAATCAGTTATTTCTAACTCTCCTCTATGTGAAGGCTTTATTTTTTTTGCCTTTTCTATTACAGTATTATCATAGAAATATAAGCCTGGAACTGCATATTTTGATTTTGGTTTTTCTGGCTTTTCTTCTAAAGATAATACATTACCTTCTGCATTAAATTCAACTACCCCAAAAGCTTTAGGATTTTGAACATAATATCCAAAAATCATAGCACCTTCTTCTAAACTTGCAGCTTCCTTTAAATATGATGAAAAATTTTGTCCATAGAAAATATTATCTCCTAATATCATTGCAACATTATCTTCTCCAATAAATTTTTCTCCAATTATAAAGGCTTCTGCTAATCCATTTGGTGATTCTTGAATTTCATAAGAAATGTTTAAACCCAGTTCACTACCATCTTTAAATAATTCTTTAAAGTTTGGCAAATCTCTTTCTGTTGATATTATTAATATATCCTTAATTCCAGCTAACATTAAAACTGACATTGGATAATAAATCATTGGTTTATCATAAATAGGCACCATTTGTTTTGACATCGATTTTGTTACTGGGTAAAGTCTTGTTCCAGAACCTCCCGCTAATATAATCCCCTTCATATTATTAACTCCTCCTTATTAGCTTTTAAAAAATATTTTTAAAGTTTAGCTAATTATAAAATTAAAACCTATAATGTATTTTCTACTTTTATCGACAAAATAATTTATAATAA
>NZ_WHJC01000076.1 GCF_009295725.1 Clostridium tarantellae | reverse complement strand
TATTAATATGTTTTATTAAAAGAAATAAAAATAACTTTGAAATTCCATTAATTAAAATTACAAACACTATAAAATTTAAAAATTTTACATTTTAAAACATTTTTTTCATTTTATTTTATTTAAAATAAAAAATGGCATATAAAACCATAGTATTTTTAAAAACTTTAGCTTTAATACACCATTTTTTTGAAATTTTTCAATAAATAATTATATTTTTTTATATATGATATTTTAAAAATCATTTTACTTAAAAATATTATTTAATAAAGGTTCGAGAAATTGTACTTCTATACTTTTTCTTACTATAACATCTTTAAATTTATAAGCTAATCTATAAGCTCTATATAACAAAAAAGGTTGTAGTATATACTACAACCTTATAATAATCTAAAATTATCTTCTATTGTTTTGTTGCTTCTTAGCTCTTCTGCAAGCAGCACATCTTGTTGGTTCGTTATCGAATCCTTTTTCTTTGTAGAACTCTTGCTCTCCTACTGAAAATATGAATTCACTTCCACAATCTCTGCATACAATTGTCTTATCTGTCATAACTATTCCTCCTAAATTTAAAGATTCTAAATGGATAATAATCTCTAATTTACGAGAAATTACTTATCTAAATGAAACTTATTTTTTTTCAGCTTTCCGCTGTTTTTTTAGTATAACATAATATTTTATATAATACAATATAAAATATTTATTTCTTTTAAAATATTTATTTCTTTTAAAATAACATTCTTTTCTAATAAATTATAAGTTTAGTAGTTGTTATATCAAATATTTTAACAATTTTACTAATAGTATAATTATTTTTAATATAAACTATCCTTAATACTTTCTTCTATAATACTATTATAAACTTTATCTCTGTATTAAATCCCCTAATGTTTTACATTTCTAAATAACTAACTTTTTAATAAAACTCTAATTCTTTTACAATATAATATCACTAATATAATAGTTGATATGGGCATTGCAAAAAATACAGACAATTGTGGTGAAATGCTCATAATATTAAATTTAGAAAAAATTATAGGTAATACAATAATTAATGGTATAAGTAATACTATTTGTCTCATTAATTCTAACTTACTAGCACTACTTTCCATTCCTAACACCTGCATAAAAGTAATTAAAGTATATAAAATACCTACAAAAGGAAAACCAAAAACTACGATTTTAATTATAGGAATAGCTAAGTATATTAAGTTCATATCATTAGTAAATATATTGAGAAATCTATTTGAAAACATATATACTAATCCTGTTATACTTACAGAATATATTAAACTATACTTAACTATACTTAACTATACTTAAACACCTTATGCTTTGTAATTCTTTCTTTATCCTTATCTTGTTTTCCATGAAAATATGCAATAATTGATTGTACACCTTGGGTTAATCCTATCAATGGTAATAATACTATCATATTTATATTCCCACATATAGACCACGTACCTACATATAAAAAGCTACCATATGAGATTAATACCTTATTAATAAAAATTGCACTTACACTATTTAAAGCTTGCATTAAAAACTGAACAAAACCAATTTTAACTAAAGAAATTAATATTTCTTTTGCTTCCTGTAAAGATAGACTACTTTTCTTTATCCATAATCCTTTTTTTATTAAAAATATGAAAGAAAATGAAAAATAAAATACTTCACTAACTAATGTAGCTAGAGCAATTCCCGTAATTCCCATATGAAAAATACCTATGAATACTATATTAATAACAGTAGCTAAAACTCCTACTATTATTAATATATTTGGATACCCCAATACCCTGACATTATTTATTAACATATATCCCACTGTACTAAAAACATTAAATATTATGGCTATACTTAAATATTCCTTAGCTAATATCATAACTTCTCCACTAGAGCCAAGCATCTTTAATAGCATATTCTGAAATAAAAATATTATTAAAGATATTACAGAACTCCATATAAGACTTGCGTAAAATCCTACTTTAAAAGTATTATTAATCTTTTCTTTGTTATTTTCACCTAATCTTTTTGAAATAACTAAACTAGTTGATACTCCAAATATTAATTGAGCTGTAATTAATATTAATAAGATTGGACTTATTATTCCCATAGCTGATAATGCCACATTACTATTTTCTAAATGTCCTGCAAAAATGGTATCAACCATAGAAGTTAATGATTCTAGCACTAAAGAACATATAGTAGGAAAAGAAAATAACACTATTAAATGATTTATAGACCTTTTTTCAAAAACATTATTATTAGTCATTATCTCTCCCTTTTTCATTTAAATTTATAACCATAATCTTCTCACCATTTACATCAACTTCATCATTAAATTGGAATCCTAAATCTTTATATAATTTAATTGCCTTATCGTTACTTTTATATACACTTAAATATATTTCATCATATCCATATTCTTCATATAAATTGTTAATTAAAAGCTTAATCCCAGCCTTTCCATATCCTTTACCTTGTTCTTTATATGAAATTAAAAATCTATCTAGCCACACTCTTCCATTTTCACCTTCATCTAAAAATAAACCATACATAGCAAAACCTATAGGTTTTGCTCCATCATATATTCCTACTGGCTTCCATACTGAATATTCTCTTGCTTCCTTTAAACATGTTTCCACAGTTTCAATAAAATTTTCTTGTTCCTTAGTTACTTTTAAGTTAATTAATTCTTTATAATTATTTTTATCAACAATCTTTATAAATAAACTCATAATTATCCCTCCTAAACTTTACACTATAAAAAATAATAAACTTAAGTATAACATCCAACTGCTTCTATGTTATTTTTTAGTATTATATTTTTTATTACTTCTAGCAACTGTTCATACTCAAAATTACCTAACTTTATAACCATATAAATATATAATATATCAAAAATCACAAAATTACCCACACTTGCATATTAATTGAATTATTTCACTCATTCATTCTTACATTCACATTCATTTTAAATACAACCAATAATCCATGAATATATTTACGAATATTGCATATAATAAAGAACTTTCAGGGGGATTTCATTATGTTTAGTAATAACTAAACTATTATTTTTAAATATAAAGGACTTATGTATTATTTTATACATAAGTCCTTTAAAGTGGTATGTTTTTTTGTTTTATTTAAATATACTAATGTGGAGTATAGTTTTATTTTTGTTTTAATTCTTTTGTAATTTCAGTAAATATAACTCCTAAAGCATATGCACCTGCATCTGGATATCCAATACTTCTCTCTCCTACAGTTCCTGCTCTACCCATACGAGCTACTATTGATTCTGTATTTTTAGCTCCTTGAACAGCAGCTTCAGCAGCTTTTTCAAAAGCTTTTATGAAATTCTCTTCTTTTTCTGCACTATCTAACCAAGAATCTGCACAAGGTGCAAGAGCATCTATTAAAGTTTTATCTCCTACTACTGCTCCTCTACCAAAAGATCTTTTTCCTGTTTCTTGTATAGCTTTTACTGAACTTTGAAGCATATTAGCAAAGTCCTTAACTGATAACTCTGATAAATTTTCAACATTCTTACCAGCAGCTCTAAAGGCTGATCCCCAAATTGGACCTGATGCTCCACCACAGTTTTCCATTATAATCATAGAGCATGCATCTAAAAATGACCCTATGCTTAAATCTTCATCACTAATTAAACTTTTCCACTCTCTTTTTAATTGTCTAAATCCTTTAGCAACACTCATACCAAAATCTCCATCTCCAGCATGAGCATCTAATTCACAGAATGGAACTTCATTAGTTATAATACATTCACTCATTTTATCTATAATATATATAATATTATTTAATGTAATTTTATTATCTTTTATAACAGAATTTGATTTATCTGTTTCTATTTGAAATGATACTTCTTCATCATCTGAACTTTCATTATTTATATCTACATACTTTTTTGATTCTATATGTTTAGATACTTTAAATGCCGGAGTATCACATGGTTTAGTTAATAATTCTTTTAACTGATTATCTAGCTTCATTATAGATATAGATGCTCCAGCCATATCTATACTTGTCATATAGTTACCTACAAAAGTCTTATATATCTTAATATTTTTCTTTGATAACTCTCTAGTAACTGAATTATTAAGTAAATATAATTCTTGCATTGGTGTTGCTCCAAATCCATTTACTAAAAGAGCAATTTCTTCATTACTATTTTCAACTATTCCTAAATCATCTAAAAGTTCATTAACCATTCTTTCAGCTAATTCATCAGCAGATATAACTTTTTCACGACGAATTCCTGGCTCACCATGAATCCCTACACCATATTCCATTTCATCATCACCAATTTCGAATGTTGGTGTTCCTTTAGCTGGAACTGTACAAGATGTAAATGCAAAACCTATGCTACGTACATTATCAGCTGCTTTTTGTCCAATTTTTTTTACATTTTGTAAACTTTCTCCAAGTTCTGCTGCTGCTCCAACTATTTTATGTACTAAAACAGTTCCTGCAACCCCTCTACGACCTACTGTATAAAGACTATCTTCAACAGCAATATCATCTTCTACTTTTATATAATCTACATTTATGCCGTCTTCACTTGCTAGATATGCTGCATTTTTAAAATTCATCATATCTCCACTATAGTTTTTAATTATAAGTAAAGTTCCCTTATTGCTAACAGACTCTTTTATACCTTGGTATATTTGAATTTGTGATGGTGATGCAAATACATCTCCACAAATAGCAACATCTAGCATACCTTGTCCAACAAACCCTGCATGTGCTGGCTCATGTCCACTTCCTCCACCACTTATAAGAGTTACTTTATCTTTATTAATTTTTTCTTTTTTAACTATTTTATATTTACTTATAAACTCTAATTCAGGATGAGCCATAACCATTCCATTGCACAGTTCTCTTACTACTGTTTCTGGTGTATTAATTATTTTTTTCATATCTATTACATACCTCTTTTGCTTTTATACTCTTTACCAATTTTATCAGCTACTATTATTGCCGCTGCCACTGCTTCTTCAGTTATATCAAATGGCATTGAATAAATTGACTCTTCTGGAATACAAGATTTTCTAGCAACTTCCATTAATTCTTCATTAGAAATTTCATTAACACCTATATCTTCAAGACATACTGGTAATCCTATTTCTAAACAAAAATCTAATACTTCATTTATTTCTTTAGTAGGAGCATCTTCAAGAACTAACTGTGCTATAAGTCCAAAAGCAACTTTTTCACCATGGAAATATTTATGAGTTCCTTCTAATATAGTTAATCCATCATGAATAGCATGTGCTGCTGCTAATCCACCACTTTCAAATCCTAAACCTGATAAAAGTATATTAACTTCAACTATATTTTCTAATGCTTGAGTTACTAAATTACAATCACAAGCATCCTTTGCTTTCTTACCATCTTCAAGTAATATTTCATAACAAGCTTTTGCAAGTATTAATGCTGTATTAGTTCCCTTTGCATCATTACAAACACCTTCTCTAACTCCACAAGGTAAGCCAGCATTAACCTTTGTATAAGACTCTGCTGTTGCTCTAGCTTCAAAATATGTAGATAACGCATCTCCCATTCCTGAAACTAAAAATCTTGTTGGTGCTTTAGCTATTACTGTAGTATCAACAAGAACTACACTTGGACTTTGTTTAAAGTAAGCATAATCATCAAATGATCCATCCTCTGTATATAAAACTGCTGAATGACTAGTAGGTGCATCTGTTGCCGCTATAGTTGGAACAACTATTAATGCATCTCCTTCAGCAACACATTTTGAAGTATCTAGGGCCTTTCCACCACCAAGTCCTATTATACAATCACAAGAATTTTCCTTTGCTAACTGCTGTAGTCTAGCAACTTCAACACGTGAACATTCTCCTTTAAAATTACTTTCTATAAATTTAACTCCAAATTTCTCTTGAGTTTTATCTAATTTTTCTCTTACACGTTCTATATCATCTTTATGAGCAATTAAAAGTGCAGAATCTCCAAACGTTTTCACAAAATATCCAAGATTTAATAACTCGTCCTCTCCTTGAACATATTTAGTTGGGCAAATAAATGCTTTTCTCATAAATGATCCTCCTTTAATCTTACGTCTTCACTGTGATAATGTTTTCATGACTTTATTATAATATCTATATTATTTTTTTTCATTGGAGTATAATGATAAAATATTGTACTTTACAATCGTAATTTTTTGCTATTATTAAAAATAATTGTACTTTCATGCTATTAATATATTTTTCTATACAAAAGTTATAAGTATTAAAATAGAGTTTTTATTATTTCTATGATAAAATTAATTTTAATAATAAAAAAATCATTTAGCATATTAAATATTTGTGCTAACAATTAAAGTTATATGCATATTTTTAAAATATATATTCACAAAAGATAAATAAAAAGGGGGATTCTTTTGAAAATTAAACACTTAAAGTTGAATAAAATTATTGATTTAGATAAATGGCAAAAGCTCCAAGACTCTCTTTCTCTAGTGACAAAAATGGCCATGATAACAACTGATTATAAGGGTATTCCAGTATCTAGACATAGCTTTTGTAGTGAATTTTGTAAAGCTGTTAGGAATGATCCAAACATATCCTCTTACTGTCAAAAATGTGATTCTAGAGGAGGACTTGAAGCAGTTAGAATAAATAAGCCTTATATTTATCTTTGTCATTTTAATATAATTGATATAGCTATTCCTATTATTGTAGATGATAAATATATTGGTGCAATAATGGCAGGTCAAGTTAAATTAGATAATAAAGAAGATGAGGATTCATTAGAGCGTATTTTAACTATATCTTCAAACCATTTTGTAAATGATAACATAAATAAATTAAATCATTTATATTCTAATATACCAAGTTTATCTTATGAAGAAGTTAAAAGTATTGCCGAAATGTTATTTCAATTATGCAATTATATAGTTGAAGAATCGCTAGATAAAAGACTTATTTTTGAACTATATGAGAAGGATGTTGTACACAAAAATTCTTTAAATAATACATTAGACTTATCTAATTATAAAGAAAATAATCTAAAAACTATAAAAGATGAACTTTCTAATGCTATTACAAACTCACATATAAAAGATTTATCTTATGAAAAAGATAATATAAGTGATTCAATATTAAAACCAGCTATTGAATATATCCATTCTCACAAAAATGAAAACGTATCACTTAAAAAAGCCTCTGATTTATGTCATATAAGCTCTAGTTATTTTAGTAGAATATTTACTAAAAAAATAGGTCAAAACTATTCTACCTATTTATCTTTGCTAAAAATAAGTTGGGCAAAACAATTACTTGTATCTACAGATATGACCATTTCAGAAATTAGTGATAATCTTGGTTTTAATGAAGCTGGATATTTTATAAAAATCTTTAAAAAACATGAAAGTATAACACCTTCCCTTTACAGAAAATATCACAAAAAATAAATACCCACCAGCTTTTTTGCTGGTGGATTTAATTGTAATAAAAATTTTTTTATTATACATATTGTTGAAAAATACTTAATGAAACTTCTGCTCCTTCTTTGTCTTTTCTATTTTTTAATTCTAATTCTCCACCATGTTTTTTAGCTATAGTTTGTGCAATATATAATCCAATACCATAATGCTTTCCCACTCTTCTTTCTGACTTTTCCATATAAAATTGATTTGTAGCATTTATTAATCCTTGCTTTGTAAAGCCTTTTCCACAATCTTTTACAGTAAACTTTAACTTATTATTATTAATATTTACTGAAATTTCTATTTCACCACCTATTGGTGAGTAATCAATGGAATTTATAATTATATTTATTAGAGCTCTTATTAAAAGATTTCTATTGCCTTCAAAACTTTTTATTTTATTATTTACTTTAATTAAGGTTGTAATATTTTTAGTTTTACCAATCATTTTTGTTTCATATACTAATTCCTCTAAAAAATCATTAAACTCAATTTTCTCCATAGCATATTCTACATCATTATCTGCTTTTGATATATCCATTAAAAGAGAAATATATTTTTCTATTTTATCTGTATTTTTAATAATGAATCTAACATATTCTCCATCCTCATTTAAAAATTCACTTTCTAATAAAAGTTCTGCATTTCCTTTTATTATGGTTAATGGGGTTTTTATATCATGAGCAAGGGCTGATATTTGCTCTTTCTTTTTTTGTTCTAATTCCCATTGGGTTTCTAAGGATTCTTTTAGTGCAGATTTCATGTTATCTATAGATGTTAATACATTATTAAACTCCTTTACATTAGTAGGGACTATTTCAAAATCCAAATCCTGTTCCATTATTCTCTCAGTTGATTGTTTAAGCACATATAATTCTTTCCTTAAGCTTTTACCAAACTTTCTTATAAGAATAATGCACATTATAATAAATAATATAAAAAATAATATAATTCCCATTATTTCTGGATGTGGAAATATGTTATTCCAATACTCTAATGAAAAATGAGCTTTTATATCATATGATATTATACAAGTTCCATCCTTTAAATCTATTTTTGTATACACTTTATTAGTTTTAAATTTTTTACCCTCTAGATATTTATTACTTTCTTCTAATTGCCTTTTACTAAAATTACTACTTATTAATTTAAAATCATTGTCATAAAAACTATACTTATATGGATACTTTATTTTATTTTCATTAAATTGCTCCTCATCTATAAGCTCTTTTCTTACTTCTTCTAATTGATTTTGAGCATAATTAGCGGGAAGCAAAACCTCTGTATTTAACCCTATAGCAAAAATAGAAACTACTAAAAATAGTAATACGGTTGTTAATAAACAAAAACTAACTAGATATTTTAAAAATATACTATATAAAGTTATTTCTTTTTTATTCTTTATGACCATTTATATCCAACACCCCAAACTGTTTCAATTGGATTATCTATATATAATGTGACTTTAGCCCTAATATTTTTTATATGTTCTCTTATTGCACTATTATCACTTTCTTTATCAAATCCATTTATTTGTACAAATATCTGCTCTAAAGAAAAAACTTGTCCTTTATGTTTTGCTAAATACTCACAAATATTATACTCTCCTTTAGTGAGAGGTATCTTTATATCCTTAAAATATAATTCTTTAGATTTCAAATTAAATCTTAAGCCATTAATATTTAATGTTTGTTTATGTTCTCTATTTTCTCGCCTTAAATGAGCTGAAATTCTAGCTCTTAATTCTAATATGCTAAATGGCTTTTTTATGTAATCATCCGCTCCTATTGAAAAACCTTCTATAACATCCTCTTCCATTATTTTCGCTGTTATAAATATAATAGGACAATCCACCTCATTTCGGATTTTTTTACATAATATAAATCCATCAACTTTTGGCATCATAATATCTATTAATATTAAATCAAATTTTTTTACTTCATCTATAGTTAAGTCAACTGCATTATTTCTGGTTGTAATTCTATAACCTTGCTTACTAAGAGCATTTTTTATTAAAATACAAATTTCCTCTTCATCATCAATTACTAAAATATTAATATTATTCATTTTTTTCATCTCCAATTAATAAAACTCTCTTTTACCTTCCCAATAATTACTGAAAATCACCAAAGAAATTGCACCTATTATTATATAAATCAACATTAAAATTATGGCTAAACTTAAATTCCTTTCTAATGCTAAACTCCACTTATTTGAAATTTCATACTGAAAAAGGTATGAAGATAATCTTATGGAATACCCCCAAGGTAATACAAACCAAACTCCATCGCCTATGCCAGTTATCATAAGAGCACAAATAAGGCTACCTGTAATACCTAATGCAATAGATGCGCCTTTTCCAAAAGAAAACACTACCAAATATTGTATCATATATATTGGAATATTGCTTATAAAGGCAATGCCTACTTCTTTTAAATAAACCCATAAATCAATAGAACTGTTTCCCATATATTTGAATATCAACCCAAATCCTAAAATGGATATGCTTGTAGAAATTAACCCTAATATAATTAGTAAAAATAGCTTGCTTACATGAGGTATATATTTCTTATTAGGTATTGTTAAAAAATATTGAAATCTACCACACTTCTCTTCCTGCTCATAAACCATATTAATTACAATAGAAATTACTAAAGGAAATGTCATTGATACAACTTGTATATATAATAATATCTTTTCTGATTCGCTCCATGAAACAAGTGTATAATATGATAACATCATAACTAACCCTAATATAGGAATAACAAAATGACTTAAAATTATCTTAGAATGTAAGGCTTTATAAAAATCTATTTTTAAATATTTACCATAATACCTCATACCTAAACCTCCTGTTTCTCAAAGCACTTTGCAGTAAGGTAAGATAAAACTACATATAATGTTACATTTATAAATATTCCTACTGGAATAACATTATCATTTAATAAATAACTCCCTCCATCTACATTTAATCCATTAGGTAAAATTCCAATTATAGAGCACATTAACCTTGCTGGAATAGCAAAAGGAATCCACCATACTGTCTTCACAGCAAAAATAACTGCAATTCCAAAATTACATATAAGACTAAGTATAACTGAAAAACTTATATTTACTTTCATTGAAAGATACATCCATAATGGTATTTGCCATGCAAATAAAATAAACAAAATCAGTGATGCAATAAAACTATCTATAAGTGAAATTTGGCTACCAAACAAAACCCCTGAAAGGGTAATACCTATGAAAAATGTTAAGCATGTTAAAGCTAAATATAAGGTGCACACAATAATTTTGCTATACCACAATTTCTTAATATGAACTAAAGAACTAAATAATCCATGGAACTTGCCCTTTTGCTCATTCACTATAGTTAATGAGCTTATAATAGTTAATGAAGCAGGTAATATAATAGTATACCACCAATTATATGAACCACTTTGTATATAACCTCCTCCCATAAGGATAATTGCTATAAATATAGTGACAATAGGTGCAAGCCAAACTAGCTTTTTATGAAAACTATGTTTTTGTTTTAATAACTCTGCTTTCATAAGTGCATACATATTACTCACCTGCCCTTCTAACAACTTTTAAAAATATACTTTCTAAGTCCTTATCTTTTTCTATTTTCTCTTCATAAGAGAGTTGTCCATTTGCAATAATACCTATATAGTCTGCAATTTGTTCTATTTCTGATAAAATATGACTTGATAATATAACTGTTATACCCTTTTTAGGAAATGAACGAATAAGTTCTCTAAACTCTCCAATGCCTATTGGATCTAATCCATTGGTTGGTTCATCTAATATTAACAACTTTGGATTATTTATTAAGGCTATGGCTATTCCTAGTCTCTGCTTCATACCCATAGAAAATTTACCTGCTTTTTTCTTTCCCGTATCTTTTAGATTAACAATTTCTAAAACTTCATCAATACGTGAATCTGACAATCCATAAATTAAAGTTCTAATTTTCAAATTTTCTCCTGCTGTTAAATTTTCATATATTGGTGGCTCCTCTATTAACGCTCCTATACTTAACAAATCTGTTCTACTCCATTCTCTACCACAGTATAATATCTCTCCTCTTGTTGGTTTTATCATACCTGTTAACATTTTAAGTAATGTTGATTTACCTGCACCATTTGCTCCTAACAACCCATATATTGAATTATTTTTTACGGATATTGATATATCCTTATTTGCAATGTCTCCATTATAAACTTTACTTAAATTTTTTGTTTGTATTATATACTCCATAAAAAAACATCCCTTCATACTTAATTTAACTAAAGTATAAGAGATGTTTATAAGGATTTTATAAGGTTATTTAAATTTTTGATTCATAAATTATATTATGCTAAACATTACACTAAATCTAATTATGCCTTCAATAGTCTCAACTTTAACCATTCCATTATGAGCTTTTATAATTTCCTGTGTTATTGCAAGTCCTAAACCACTACCTTCATCATTTCGTGATTTATCTAATTTATACAATCTACTAAATAAATTATTAGCTTCCTCTTCTGAAATAGCTTCTCTTGGTATATTATATATTGTAAAAATGCTATAATTAATTTTATTTACCACTAATTCTTTTAAGCTAATATTAACTGTTGTAGCTTCCCTTAAATATTTTAAAACATTACTTATTAAATTGCTTAATGCCCTTGCTATAAGCATTGGATCTCCATATACATTAACTGCTTTATTTTGCAAACTAACATGTAATTTTAAATTTCTCTCTTTAAAGTTAAACTCTTCACCATCTAATAATTGCATAATAAGTTCATTAAGGTTTATAGCAACCGAAACTTTAGAATAAATGTGTTAAAAATAAAGAAAAAATAAAGTTTTAAAAAAGCAGTTTATCATTAATTGATAAACTGCTTTTTTTCATCTAACTTTATCTATTATTTTGTTAAATATTTAAATTCACTTACTCTTCCTAAATCAAATTGTACATAATCATTTTTATTTAATAAATCATTTAAATCTACACATTGTACTGTTTGATTTTCATACGTTACCCAATAGAATTTTAATGATTCAGCACACATCATTGAAGTATATATGGTATAATCAAAGGGAACTACTCCTGTAGCATGTTCTAAAGTACCCGGCTGAGAAACTCTTACTATTCCTAAAGGCATTGCTACATTATTAAATAAATGTATTCCATAAGTAATTCCTTCTTCTTCTGTTTTACCTTTAACTCCATATTTTTTTAAGAATGCAAGTCTTACAAATCTTGATTGAGATGTAAAATCTCCTGGAAGTCCTAAAGCACCATTTCCTGATGCACATTGTTGTAAAGTAAATCCATTAATATCTAAAGCATCATAATCTAAATCTCTTATATTAAAATAATTATATAAATTTAATTCATGCCATGAATAACTTGGACTATTAGTCAATATCCCCATAGTATTACGATATACTGTTATACCAGTTTTATCTGGCTCTATTATTACTGTTTCTCCAGTTTTATCTGTAAATGACCAATGAACTGTTCCCACACTTCCAAACATAGGTACATTAACTATTGTTATTTTATTTGTTACGGCATCAACAACCTCTTCTAAAGTTTCACATTGTGTCAATAGATAGGTTACAACATAAGGTGGTTGAAGTGCTATTGTTCCTTCTTTAGCCTTAGGTTCATAATGAGCAAAATTACGATAATATAATTGCCCACCCATTAATCCTTTTTCATTAATACCTTCATATAAAACAGGTGTAGATTCCATTAAAAGAGAACCTGTTCCTACAGCTCCATATTTAGAAATTAATTTTGAATTTTCATCTATGTTCTTTTCTAAAATATTACCACAACCATAATATTCTTTTCCTTTTGGAATATAAGTTATCATACTTCCATTAGCTATGTGATTGAAATCAAAATTTCTTCCCCACAAATGCTTTCCATCTTCTGTAGACCAAGTTATTGAACTACAACCCGCATTAATATCATTTGCAAGTTCCTTTATACTATTCATGTTATTCATATATATAACTCCTCTCAATTATTATATATAAATACATATATATACTTTTTAATTCATAATAAATAATATAT
>NZ_WHJC01000075.1 GCF_009295725.1 Clostridium tarantellae | reverse complement strand
GTAGTATTAGAGTTTATTATTCTTTTACTGAAATATTTTATACTCTAAATTACTACTTTTTTATTAATGATTTATATGTTATTTTATCCTATAAAAAGATTCATAACACAAAGTAATCCTATAACCCAAAGTGCTGGACTTATTTTTTTTGTTTCCTTAGCTACAATATGCATCATTATATATGATATAAACCCAAAACATAATCCTGTACTTATACTATAAGTTAAAGGCATAAATAATATTGTTATAAATGCTGGTACAGCTATTTTAATATCATGAAAATCTATATTCTTTATATTAGTAAACATAAATACTCCTACCATAACTAAAGCTGCTGAAGCTGCATAAGAAGGTACTATACTCAATAATGGTGTAAATATAAGTGTTAGTATAAATAATCCTGCTGTTACTATTGATGATAATCCTGTTCTAGCGCCTGCTGCTATTCCTGATGCTGATTCTGCATATGTTGTAACTGTACTTGTTCCTAATACGGCACCAATCATTGTAGATGCAACATCTGCATATAACATTTTGCCCATACCCTTTATTTTACCATTTTTATCTTCCATACCTATACTCTTACAGCATCCTATAAGTACTGCTAATGAATCAAATAAATCTACAAACATAAATGAAAATATTGGTCCAATTAATGAGAACTTTAATGCTCCTATTATATCAAGCTTAAATGCAACTGGTGCTATACTTGGTGGTGCTGAAATTATACTTGATGGTAATTGAACCAATCCAAATAATATTGATATAACTGTTGTTATAACTATACTTATTAAAATTCCACCTTTTACTTTCTTATACTCTAATATTGCCATTAATGCTAAAGTTAAAAGTGCTATTACTACTGTTGGTGTAAATTCTCCTAATCCTACTAATGTAGCTGGATCAGCAACTACTACCCCCATTCCTTGTAACCCTACAAATGAAAGGAAAAGACCAATTCCTGAAGCCGCTGCTAAACCTAATGATTTTGGAATAGCATTAGCTATAGCTTCTCTTAATCCTGCAAGAGCTAAAATTAAAAATACACACCCCGATATAAATACTACACCTAAAGCTTGTTGCCAAGATATTCCTTCTCCTATAACTAAAGAATAAGTAAAAAATGCATTAAGTCCCATTCCTGGTGCTAGTGCAAATGGTGCATTAGCCATAAATGCAAATATTAATGTTCCAATAGCAGAAGCTATTATTGTTACTGTTATTAATGCTGTTTTATCCATTCCTGCATCTGCTAATATAGAAGGATTAACTAATACTATGTATGCCATTGTTAAAAATGTTGTAACGCCACCTATAATTTCTGTTTTTAGACTTGAGCCTCTTTCACTATATTTAAAAGTTTTATCCAAAAAATTTTTAGATTGTCTCATATTTTCTCTTGTAGCAATCATTTTTACCCCTCCAAAAATTCATTTATAAGTTAAAAGGATATGTATTCTATTACTATTGAACAGAATACATATCCTTTAAGCTTATTAAGCTAAAAATATATCTTCTATCCATAGTAAACTCATTTAAGGTGAGTTTGTAGAAACTTTTGGACCTTATTTCCAAAACTATATGAATATTCCTTTAACTTACAGCTTTATTATATATCAAAGTCGTATGATAATCAATAGTTTTTTATTAATATTCGTATAATTTAAATATAAATAATTCGTTATGCAACGAATTATTTATATTTTTTTGTCATTAGTTTATCTTATATGATTTTCTAATTTTGTAAATATACCATATTATTCTTATTTTAAAGCATTTATTTTAATTGCAAAACTTATAATTTACTAAATACATTTATTAACAAAAAAACTTTTTTATGACTTTAATAATAACTATTATTAATTTATACTCTACACTTTTAGTAAATTCCTAAAAAAAGTAATATTGACTTTTAATATATAAATAGTATAATCAAACCAACCCCCATACCAGGGGGGTATATTAGGAGGTTTTGCAATGAATACTGAAAAAAATAAAGCTATTCAAACATTAAAAACATCTAAAGGACAAATAGAAGGAATTATAAAAATGATTGAAAATGAACGCTATTGTATTGATATATCTCATCAAATTACGGCTGTTCAATCTTTATTAAAAAAGGCAAATTTGCTTATTTTAAAACAACATTTAAATCACTGTGTTAAAGATGCTTTTATAAATAATTGTGGAGAAGAAAAAATAAATGAAGTAATGGAAACTTTGGAGAAAATTATTTCTAAATAGTTACTCTCATTTATAAATAAAAGAATTTAAATAGAAAGGAGTTTTTATTATGAAAGAAAAAAAATTAAAAATAACAGGAATGAGTTGTGCCTCTTGTGCTAATAGAATTGAAAAAGTTGTTAAAAAAATTGATGGAGTAGAAGATGCCAATGTAAATTTTGCAACTGAAACTCTTAATGTAAAATTTAATGATTCTAAGATTTCTGATGAAACTATAACTAATGCTGTGAAAAAAGCTGGTTATGGTATCTTGAAAAATCTTAAAACTCTTAACTTTAAAATTAAAGGTATGAGTTGTGCTTCCTGTGCTAATAGACTTGAAAAAATAATAAAAAAATTAGATGGTGTTAATGATGCTGTAGTTAACTTTGCTACTGAACAATTAAATGTAACATTAGATGAAAATACTATATCATACAATGATATAAAAAATGCAGTTGAAAAAGCTGGTTTTAAAATAATTAATGAAATTTCTTCAACTAATACTTCAATGGATAATAATAAAAATAAAGAAATAAAAAGCTTATGGCATAGATTTTTATTTTCTTTTATATTTACCCTTCCTCTTTTAATTGTTTCTATGGGGCATATGATAGGTATGCCTTTACCTAAAATTATAGATCCTATGATAAATCCTATTAATTTTGCTTTAATACAACTTATATTAACAATACCTGTATTAATAGTTGGTTATAAGTTTTATATTATTGGTATCAAAAATTTATTTACTTTTAGTCCAAATATGGATTCTTTAATTGCACTTGGTACTTTAGCTGCTTTTTTATATAGTTTATTTGGTATTTCTAAAATTTATGAGGGCCATATTGAATTTGCTATGCACTTATATTTTGAGTCCGCTGCAACTATTTTAACTCTTATAACTTTAGGTAAATACTTTGAAGCTGTTTCAAAAGGTAAAACTTCTGAAGCAATAAAACATTTAATGGGATTAGCACCCAAAACTGCTAATATTATTAGAGACAATAAAGAATTTTCTATTCCTATTGAACAGGTTATAGTTGGTGATATTATTATTGTTAAACCTGGTGAAAAATTACCTGTAGATGGTGAAGTTATTGAAGGTGCTACTTCCATAGATGAATCTATGTTAACAGGTGAAAGTATTCCCGTAGAAAAAATTATAGGAAGTAAAGTAATCGGTGCTAGCATAAACAAAACTGGTTTTATAAAATATAAAGCAACTAAAGTTGGTAAAGACACTGCTTTATCTCAAATTATAAAACTTGTTGAGGATGCTCAAAGCTCAAAAGCTCCTATTGCTAAATTAGCAGATGTTATTTCTTCTTATTTTGTTCCTACGGTTATTATATTAGCAATTATATCAGCTATTAGTTGGAAATTTGCTGGAGAAAGTAATGCTTTTGTATTAACTATATTTATATCTGTACTTGTTATAGCTTGTCCTTGTGCTTTAGGATTAGCTACTCCAACAGCTATTATGGTAGGTACAGGAAAAGGAGCTGAAAATGGTATACTAATCAAAAGTGGTGAGGCTTTAGAAAATGCTTATAAAATTAATACTGTAATATTTGATAAAACAGGTACAGTTACAGAAGGAAAACCTAAAGTTACAGATATAATAGTAGATGATATTTCTGAAGATGAAATATTAACTTTAGCTGCTAGTGGTGAAAAAGGATCTGAACATCCTCTTGGAGATGCTATTGTTAAATTTGCTAATGAAAAAAATTTATCTCTTAAAAATGTTGATAAATTTCTTGCTATTCCTGGTTACGGTATAGAAGTTATAATTGAAGATAAAAACATATTATTAGGAAATAAAAAATTAATGAAGGATAACCATTTAGATATGATTTTATTTGAAGAGGCTTCAAATAAATTAGCTAATGAAGGTAAAACTCCTATGTATGTTGCTATAGATGGAACTATTAAAGGAATTATTGCTGTAGCTGATACTGTTAAACCAAGTAGCAAAACCGCTGTAGAAAAATTACATACTATGGGTATTAAGGTAGCTATGATTACTGGTGATAATACTAAAACTGCTAATGCCATCGGAAAACAAGTTGGTATTGATATGGTATTAGCTGATGTATTACCTGAGGATAAAGCTAATGAAGTTAAAAAACTTCAGTCAAAAGGTAGAAAAGTTGCTATGGTTGGTGATGGTATAAATGATGCTCCTGCTTTAGCACAAGCTGATATTGGAATAGCTATTGGTTCTGGAACAGATGTAGCTATTGAAGTCGCTGATATTGTACTTATGAAAAGTGATTTAATGGAGGTTCCTACTGCTATAAAATTAAGTAAAGCAACTATTAAAAATGTAAAAGAAAATTTATTTTGGGCTTTTGGATATAACGTTCTAGGTATTCCTATTGCTATGGGGGTTCTTCACATATTTGGAGGTCCATTATTAAACCCAATGATAGCCGCTGCTGCTATGAGTTTAAGCTCTGTATCAGTTCTATTAAATGCTCTAAGACTTAAAAGATTTAAAGCTTAGTTTTAAATCTACCTCAACTACAGGTTTACAAACTATATTTATAAATAACAATGGGAAGTATTGATTACAGATAAATTAAATTATTACTTTTAGCCTTTGTAGGTTTTTAAAGTAATAATTATATTATATGACTCAATACTTCTTAAATTATTTATCTTAAATTTCAGTATTACTTTAATTTTAAGATAAAAAAACACTACTTTAAGACAAAAATGAAAATTCTGTATTTATATATGTTATATTTTAAATATGCTATACATAAATAAGAAAGGATTTTTAAATATGAAAAATATAAAATTAACTTTTGCATACATTTTTACTCTTTTAACTTGTTTATTAAATGCTTTAATGATATTTGTTATTAGAAAAGGTAATGAAAATATATTATCTAATTATTTCGTAATAGCTATTACTTTAATTGCTTTTGGTATTTATAAATTTGCATTTAAAACATCTCAAAAGAAAAAAGCAAAATTAGAATTTTATGGTATATTTTATATGTTTTTTCTATCTTTAATGAGATTTATTAATAGATTAACTGTGATTCCTGATATGATTAATTTATTTAGTGTACTTATTTTTATAATTATAGGTACATCTTTTCTATTCATTGCTATGAAAAGAATACACTCTAAAAATGAAACTATAAATAAATAAGGAGATCTAAATTATTATGCTTATGAAAAAAAAACTTACAATATTAAATTCTATTATAAGTTTATCTATACTAATATGGTTTTTTACTGATTTTATGATTAATAAAAAAACTAATGCTATATTCATAACTTTTCTTATTTTATTAGTATTTATTAATATGATAATTAATAAATATTTGAAGGTTTAAGTTTTATAAAATTTATTTAAGCCCAAAGGATATGATAATCATTATTGAAGGTTGCTTGAGTTATAACTTTCATAGCATATAAAGACTTAAACTTATAACTCAATCCTTTATAGTTAATGATTACCATTCCTCATTATAAATAAAAGCATAAATTTCAACTTAATATATAGTTTATCATTTTGCTCTTCTCTTTCTTCTAATTATTAAATAAATTATTCCTGATAACATTCCTAAAGAAATTGTAGTGAATAAAGATGTTATCATTGCTATTTTTAAAACACTTACAGGTTTATTATTACTGTTATTTAAAAGAGATTGTAACAATACTGTATTATCTATTTTATTTTCCTTTGAACCAGCTGTTCCTTCTTCTATAAGAGTCATGGTATCTTCCTTTAGAGAAATTCCAAAATCAATATTTAATTTTACTGGTTTTATAAATATATAAACTTTTATTTCATCACTTATATTATTTATAGGAAATCTAAATGCTTTTATATTATTTTCTTCATCATCTAAAACCAATTCATAATCAACTAATTCACCATTCACTTTAATTTTAAAATTATCCATAGCATTAGTTCCTGAAAATTTAATAGTTAAATAAAATTTTCCATCTACCTCTTCTAAAATGCTAATTTCATCTAAATATTTTCTAGCCATTTTTCTTCCCATAGAACTATCACTAATTACTTCATTATTAATAGTATACTTTTTAAAATATTCTTTTACTTCTATGGATTTATTTGAATTACTATTTTCACTTTTATTATTGTTTTTTTTCTCTCTATCTGATTCTCCTGATAATTTGCTTAAAGCTCCTAAACTATTAGAATTTCCTAAAGGCTTATCTACTTGCTCTTGACTTATAACTTCCAATGTGTTTTCTAAAAGCTGTACTCCAAAAGATATATTTCTTTCTATCATATTAATAAAAGATTGTACTGTTATTTTTGAAGATAAAGATGGTACTTCAAATTTTATATCCATAGTATTATTTTTTTCATCTTTTCTTATAACATCATATTTAACTTCTTTTCCATTTACTAATATTTTAATATTGCTCATTAAATTAGTTTGACTAAATCCTAAGGTTATATATGTTTTTCCATTTTTAACTTCTATATAGCTTATTTCATTTATAGAATCTCTAGCAGCATCATGTCCTATTTCACTATCACTTATTATTTTATTTTTTATCTTATATGTTCCATTTTTATACTGATTATGTTCATTGGGATTTTTATCTGGTGTGGTTTCTGGATTAGTATTAGGTTTGTCTCCTGATTCATTTCCATCTGTTGGAGGGTTAGGAATCTCTCCTGTGTTATTATCATTATCTGTATCTGGTTTATTATTTTCTACTTTTTTTAATGTTTCCTCTTTTAGTACTAACCTAAATTGTACATTCATACTACCTAAAATTTTAGTAGATACTACTACACTATCCTTTAAAGAAGATATATTAAATCCTACTTTTAACATATCACCTTTATCTTCAATTATTTTCAAATCAATATCTTCTCCATTAACCTGTACTTTATGATTTGACATCATAGATTTACCTGTAAATTTTAATATTAACATCTTTTGTCCATTTTCAACTTTTAAATGACTATTCTTATCTAAATATTTCCTAGCCATAGATTCTTCATCCTTATCTATATGAAGAGCATCATTTTGAATTTCATATATACCATCCTTAATATTATCTTCTTCATTTTCATTAGGATCTTTCTCTAAGGTATTTTTATTTAATTTAACCCTAAAATCTACAGGCATTGTTCCAAAAATTTTAGCTGATATAATTATATTGCTTTCTACACTTTTAATAGGAAGTGTTACTATTAGCTTATCATTTTCTTTTTCCTTCATAGTATATTCAACTGGTTTATCATCTACTTTAATAATAATATTTTTCATTATAGATTTACCTATAAAATTTAAGGTTAATTTTATATCTTTTTCTTTTATTTCTAACATGCTTTCTTCATTTAAATATTTTCTGGCCATAGATTCTTCATCTTTGTCCACCTTAAATACATCATTTTTTATAATATATTTTCCATTTGTTAACCCCTCATCAATAGTAACTTCCATTTGTCTTTCTTTATAATCCTGTGCTAAAACATCTAGTGGTAATACCCCTATCAACATAGTAGCACTCATTAACATAGCTAAAACCTTACTTCTCATATCTTTTCCCCTTTTATTTTAATAATTTTATTTTTTATTATTTTGCAATAACATTATTTTTACAAACTTTTATTGTTTTAATTCTAAAAATAAAATAATATAACTTAAATAATATTACTAGTACTAGCACAGTTCTCATGATATTGTTATCTACCATAATTAAAGGAATAGCTATCATAGTATCTGCTACTGTTAGAATTACTATTTTTTGCTTTAATGTCATAGCTCTTTCTTTTACAAAGCTTTCTAAATGTTTTTTATAAACTTTAGTTCCTTTAAACCAATTATCAAACTTTTTTGATCCCCTTACAAAACAAAAGGATGCTAAAAGTAAAAATGGTGTAGTTGGAAGCATAGGTAGTATAACTCCAATCATTCCTAATGCTAATGCTATCATTCCTAAAGATACATATAAAATTTTACTAATATTTTTCATAAATAAACTCTCCTTTTTTTAATTTACTTGAAACTCATAAGTTGTTAACATTTCTATAGTTTTATTAGTTTTAATAAAAACAATGTTTTATAAGCTCTATTGGATTATAAATAATTAGTCTAGGACCTGAAAATTTCATAACCTTTTTAATTTTATCTTTCATATCTTTCTTATAACAATGAATTGTACATTTAGCACAAGTGCTCTTATTATTTCCAAACTTACAATAACTCAATCTCTTAAGTGAATATTCTAAAAGCTGAGAACACTCATCACAAAGATTATCCTTACAATTATGTTTTTTTTTACAATATATTCTTATCATTAACTCAATTGTTCGTTTTTCTCTTTCTATTCGCTCCATTTAAATTCTCCCCTTTAGTACTTATTATCTATTGAAAACTATTATCATCAAACTTTTTAAATTTAGAGGATTAATTTTTATTAATCCTCTATTTTTATATTAAAAATTTTTAAATATAATCTTTTATTTAATTAACCAACTTCCTCAACTAATTTTTGATTTTTTAGATTTAGTACTTTATTACAAATGGCTGTAGTTGACTTTCTATGAGATATAAGAATTATAGTTTTATCATCACAATTCTCTTTTATTGCCTTTAATATTTCACCTTCATTTAAAGTATCTAAATTACTTGTAGGCTCATCTAGTATTAAAACCTCTCCATCACTTAAAAAGGCTCTAGCAAGTCCAATTCTTTGCTTTTCTCCTGAAGATAAATTACCCCCTAACTCTCCAACTTTAGTATCATATCCATTAGGTAAACTTTCTATAAAATTGTGTATAGATGCTTTTTTTGCTGCTTCTATAACCTGTTTTCTTGTAGCATTGCTATTACCAATCTTAATATTTTCTTCTATAGATTTATTAAATAAGTATGTTTCCTGACTAACTAAGGTTTGATTTGCCCTTATTGATTTTGTTGGTAATTCTTTTATATTTTTTTTGTCTATTAATATTTTTCCACTATTAACATCCCAAAATCTCATTATTAATTTAATAAAAGTACTTTTTCCAATACCGCTTTCCCCTATTAAAGCAACTTTTTCACCTTTATTTATAGTTATTGATGTATTATCAAATATTTTTTCTTTTCTATTAGGATATAAAAATGTCACATCTTCATATTTAATCTCATCACCATTAACTAATTCATCTCCTAAAACTTCCTGTACATGTGGCTTTTCATCTAATAAGTTGAATATTCTTTCTGCACAAGCAAAAGTATGTAGTAAATTATTAGATAAATTACTTAAAGCAACCACCGGGCCAAAAGAAGATGCTATAATAACTATTGATATTATCATCCAGGGAAAAGATATAATCCCCTTAGAATATAATATAAATCCTATTACTAAAAAACTTAATATTCCTAACATTATAGTTAAATCAGTAACAGCTCTTATTATTCCTTCATGATGTTTTATTTTATATAATCTTTTATTTAACCTTTCAGAATTGTTATTAATTTTTTTTAATCTTTCTTGTCCATTATTAAATAACAAAACTTCTTTTAATCCTCTTAACGAATCTAGTATATATGAATTACTTTCTCCAAAAATATTTCTATACTCTACTCCATCTTTTTTAGCTACTGAAGATGAAGCATATGGTATTACTAAACCAACTATTATGAAAAATATAGCTGAAACAACTCCAAACCATGGATTAATAATAAAAAGTAGTATTGATATTATTGTATTAGTTATTATAGCTATACTTATTGGTGCTATAGTATGTGCATAAAAAACTTCTAATAACTCTATATCAGAAGTTATTAATGAAATTAAGTTTCCTTTTTCTTTTCCCTCTAGTTTAGCAGGTGCTAATCTTCTTAAAACTGTAAAAATTTTATCCCTTAATATAACTAATATTTTAAATGCTATATAATGCCCTGATAATTGTTCTAAATATCTAAGTAACCCTCTCATTACTGCACATATTCCCATTATCATAATTGCTGTTTTAAAAGTTACAAACATAGTTTTATCAATTAATGCTCCAAGAGCTACAGCTCCGAAAGTTGCTATGGATATAGCAGCTAAAAACCCTAAAACTCCCATAGTTATAGTAACTATCATTACTGGGATTAGTGGCTTTAATTCTACTATTAGTCTTTTCATTATTTGAAAACCTGATTTTCTCTTCATATTAAACCACCTCCCTTACATCTTCTAGTTCTAATTGTTTATTTACCATTATATAATACTCCCCTTGAGCATCATATAATTGTTCATGATTACCATTCTCAACCAAAACACCTTTTTTCATTACGTAAATATTTTTTGCATCTACTATATTAGCTAATCTATGTGATATAACTAAAATAGTTTTTTCCTTTGAAAGTTCATAAATTGCCTTCCAAATATCTTCTTCACTTTCTACATCTATATTAGAAGTTGCTTCATCAAATATAATCATACTTCTTTTAGCCAAAATTACTCTAGCTAAAGCTAACCTTTGTTTTTGTCCTCCTGAAAGTAGACTTCCACCTTCTCCTACTTTCGTATTTAATCCATCCTTTAATGATTTAACAAAATCATAAAGTCTAGCAGTTTTTAATGCTTCTTTTATCTCTTTATCTGTTGCATTGATATTTCCCATTAAAAGATTATTTAAAATAGTTCCATTAAATATGTAACTATTAGTTGAAACTAATGATATTTTTTCATATAAAGAATCTTGTGATAAATTTTCTATATTAACTCCATTTAAAGTAATTTCACCTTTATTAACACTATAATTATTTAAAATTAATGAAGCTATAGTGCTCTTTCCACTACCACTTTCACCAACTATAGCCACAACTCCTCCTGGAGTTATATCCATACTTACTTTTGAAATCACTTCTCTTTTTCCATCATAACTAAAACTAATATATTTTAATTTTACAGTAGTCTCATTGAATTTTTTATTACTAATATCTATAATATTTTTTTCTTTTTCTTCACTATCTAATAAATTAAATATTTTATCTGAAGCTGCCATTCCATTCATAGCTATATGGAAAAAAGATCCTAATAATCTAAGTGGTATAAAGAATTCAGATGAAAGTAATATTATAATTAAAAGTCCTCCAACTGAAATTTGTCCATTTTTAAATTCATATAAAGCTACAATAGTTCCTAAAGCTGCGCCTCCAAAAGCTATTAAATCCATAACATTTATAGAATTAAGCTGCATACTTAAAACTTTCATTGTTATTTTTCTAAAATTTTCTGCTTCTTCATTCATTTTTTTATGCTTTTCTTCATCTTTATCAAATACTTTTAAAGTAGTTAAGCCTTGTAGATTCTCTAGGAATGCATCTCCTAAATTTGAGTAACTATTCCAATAATCCTTTAATATTCTTTTAGCAATCTTCATTATTGCTATAATGGATAATGGTATTAAAGGTACACAAAGCATAAATACTAAGGCAACTTTAAATGATATAAAAGATAAGAAAATAAATAGTGTAATAGGAGCTAACATAGAATAAAAAAATTGTGGTAAATATTTACCAAAATAAACCTCTAAAGCTTCTACTCCTTCTACCGTAACTTGTACTATTGTAGATGTACTTTCAGTATTGCTATAATTAACACCTAACTTTAATAATTTTTTATATATAAGTTCTCTTAAAGTTACTCTTGCATTAGCTGAAGCTAAATAAGAAAACTTTCCATATAAAATATTACTAAAATATCTAATTATTAATAAGGCAATTATTATTGCTACAGCTCCTAATAAAGAAATGCTTTCTGTAACTTTAAAATCAGACATTGATGATATTACTTTACTTGCAGATGTAATAACTACTTGTTCTCCTAAATACAATTTATTAATAAATTGTCCTATTAAAAACACTATTAATATATTACATAAAATAGATATCCAACTAACCAAAACTGTTAGTCCAATATACTTTTTTGATTCTTCACATAAACCAATAAGCCTTTTGTTTATCATCATAATTATAACCCCTCCTAGCATATTGAAAACTATTATCATTAATATAATATATATAATGATAATAGTTTTCAATATCATTACAAGGAGTTATAATGATTTACAACCCAAAATTATCCTATTTTCACAATAATTCTAATTTTTTCTATAGACTTTAATATTTTATTTAAATTTATTCTTGTGAAGCTAAATAATTAGAAATCATTATAGCATTAAGTAATTCTAATCTATCCATTGGGTCCTCTAAATCTTTATTTAAGATATTCTTTATTTTATTTAGCCTATAAATTAATGTATTTCTATGTATAAACATTACCTGTGATGTTTTTATTAAATTACAATTATTAAATAAATATTGAGTTATAGTATGTAAAAATTTAGTATTATTAACTTTATCATATGCTATAAGTTCACCTAAAATATCATCATGATATGACTTTACTTCCTCCAAATTATCTATTTCAAATAACAATCTATAAATACCAAGCTTTGAATATTCTATTATTCTTTCTTTCATACCACTTTCTTTATATAATTTTAAAGCTTTCATAGCTTCTTCATAGCTTTTTTTTGCATGATAAATATCCATATAGATTCTTCCTAAACTTAAATATATATCTAACTCAGTATACTTCTTTACTAATATTTCTTTTATAACCTTCATATATTCTATATCATTTTTAGCTTCCTCATTATCTTTACTACTTATTAAACATATTATATTATCACCATGTAATAAAGAAAAAATAATAATATTATTATCTTTGCAAAGGTTGTCAATAGTTGTTTGCATATAATCTTGTTTTGATGACATGTTATCTGTATAATTATGCTTTATATTAAATACACCAATAAAAAAAGTTTCATTAATGTTAATTCTATGCATATCAACTAAATCATTAACATTAATTCTACTATTGTAGTGATCTGAAAATAAAAGTTTTCCTAAAAAGCTACTTTCTTTTCTTTTTTCTGATTCTTTTAATATTATATAATTTGCTATATGTTTAGTAACATCTATAAGTTTTATCTGCCAAGGCATTTCAAAGAGAGGAAAGTTTGCATTATTAGCAACCTCTATAAGTTCCTTAGGAATACTTTTTATATAAGTACTTCCTGTTAAAATAACTAATCCTGATAAATTTTTTAATACACATTCTTTCAATAACTCTATTAAATTTTTAGTACTTACATTCATACCCATTCCAGTTATAAATAAAAGTTCTCCTCCATGTACCCATTCTGATACTGAATTAGTTTGTCCTACATATGGCCAAGAAACGTTTCTATTTAATCCATCTTTCCCTGCTACCAATTTTATATCTTTAAAAAAACTAAGTTCTATTAAATCTTCACATTTTACAATCATAAAATACCTCTCATAAAAAAAATGTTAGTGTAAAGTTTCTACACTACTTTTCTTTTTAAAATCTTTATATATCAAGGTTTCGAAAGTTTTTTTGCATAAAAAAACAACGACCCCCTAATTTCATGTTAAAATTGAATCTCAAAACCACAA
>NZ_WHJC01000074.1 GCF_009295725.1 Clostridium tarantellae | reverse complement strand
TTTAACAGCTATTTCTAAACTAATAAATGTTATTTTAGCCTACTCTTTAAATGACATAAAATATATTAGAAGTATTAGAAAACTATATTTAATATCAGCTTAATCACATATCCACAGTCTAATTTCATAATCTTTCTGTAAAAGACCGTTTTTGTTAGGGTCTATATTTTCATGCACAAATTTAAATCAAAATATTGTTTTTTTTAAAAGTTATCCACAATTTTTTAAATCTTAATTTCACAATCGCCTAATTTATTATTTAATATTACTTCATAAAATTTTTTAGTTACCTTTTTTCTTTCATACTTTTTTTTAAATATATAATTTACATTATTACAAACCTCTTTATATAACTTCCTATCTTTTTGAATTTTAATAATATAATCCACTATTCCATCTACATCATTATTTGAAAATTGTTTTCCTAAAGTATATTTATTAACCATATTTCCAACTTCACTTTCTTTAGACATTATAGCTATTATAGGCTTGCCAACTGCCATATAAGTGTAGGTTTTAGATGGAACACCTAATCCCTCAATACCTTTTTGTAATGTAGAAATAAATATACTTGCACAATTTAAAAGATTATTATATTCTTCTCCAAAAACATAATCCCTTAATTCTATATTTTTCAAATTTTCTTTTAATTTTAATTCTTTTATATATTCTTTCCTATTACCATTGCCAATAAAAAGAAATTTAATATCTTTATTATTTTTCAATCTTTGTGCTACCTTTATTATGGTATCAATATCATGAACTTTACTTATATTGCCCGTATATACTATATTAAAACTATTTTCAATATTATATTTCTTATAAACTTCTTTACAAGCAATTTTCTCAAAATTTATTTTTGAATCTGCCCAATTGGTTATAATACTTATTTTTCCTTCACTTATTCCCTTACTTACAATAATATTTTTCATATCTTTTCCTAAAGCTATTATTCTTTCTGAATTTAAATATATTTTTCTATTCATATAATTCATCAAATTAGATATAATACTTCCTTTTTTTATAATTCCTAATTTTTCTGCTACATCAGGATATACATCATGTACCAAATAAACATATCTTTTTCCTCTTAATTTTTTTATTAAATAGCCTACATAAGATACTAGAGGTGGATTAGAAACAAAAAGTACTTTATCATAATTTTTTTTAAACAATAAATTTAAAAAAACTCCTAAAGTAAATATAATATAATTAATTAATCTACCAAACTTACTATCTCTATTTCTTGAAGTAGAAAATATACGTTTTATATTCATTCCTTTGTAATTCTCATATTTAGGTAATTGTTGCTGTTTTTCTCTATATGAATTTTTAGTAGTTAAAATATCTACTTCTAAACCATACTTAACTAAATCTTCTGCTAATTCTGTTAAAATTTTCTGCGTTGAAGTTTTATAAGGATAAAAAAATTCTGATACAATTACTAATTTCATTTTTCTATCTCCTTAGAATAATATTTTCTAAAAGTAGTAAAATCCTCTATTAATCCTTGTGTAACATCAATATTATATTTATTAGTAAAAGATAAAGTTTTAATTTGATTTGACAATTTTCTAGTAATACTTGTATTAACTAATTGAAGTAACTTAATTATAAAATTAGTTAAAAATTTATTAATTTTAAATAACCTTACTTTTTTATGTGAAGAATGTATTAAAATACTAATAATTTCGTTTAAAGAAATTATTTCTGTACCACATATAATAACTTTTCCTAAATATTTTTCATCTGTAGCTATTTTTAATGTCAATGAAATCAAATCTTTATAATATATAACAGTTTTTTTATTTTCTCCATCTCCAAATCTAATCATTAATCCTTTGTTTATCAATAAACGTAATTTTTCAAAATTCCCCAAATCTTCTCCACCATAAACAGTTACTGGTTCTATTATTGTAAGTGGTAACCCTTTTTCCTTAATTAAACGTAATCCTATCTTTTCAGCCATAAGTTTACTTTTTCCATAAGCAGTATTAGATCTTTTAGGAGAATCAACATTTATTTCCTCTTTTGATTGTTCATATACAGATACACTACTATAAAAAATAATTCTTTTTACTTTTTTTTCTAAACATAAATTAAATAACTGTTCTGTAGCATATGTATTTATTTTGTAAAACATCTCTTCATCATTTTCATTTTTAGGAATAAAATGTACTTTAGCAGCTAAATGATATACTAAATCTACATTATCTAAACTTTTAATTATAATTTTTTTATCACATATATCTCCTTCTATTATTTCTAAATTAGAACCAAAAAATTTTTTTAAGTTTTTTAATTTTTCATTTACCACTAAAACTAAAGCTTTTATTTTCTCACCTTGCTCTAATAACTGCTTTGTTAATTCACTTCCAAGCCATCCTCCAGCTCCTGTAATTAATATTCTCACTATTTATGACCTCCTCTTTAATAAGCAATTAATAACTTCTTTAATTTATTAATATTTTTTTTATTTTGTTCCCTCACTTATCCCTTCACTTTTTAAAACTTTAAATATAGTCATAAATATTATTTTTATATCTGTCCAAAACCCCATAATTTTCATATATTCCATATCAAATTCCACCTTTTTATTTAAAGGAATTTCATCTCTACCATTTATTTGTGCCCATCCTGTTAATCCTGGCATTAATTTATGTACACCAACTTTTGTTCTTAAATTTTTTAAATCATATTGATTATATAAAGCTGGTCTAGGCCCTACTAAACTCATATCTCCCTTTAATATATTTATCAGTTGAGGCAATTCATCTAAACTAGTTTTTCTCAATATCTTTCCTACTGGTGTTATAAAACTTTCTGACTTACCTAATAAATGAGTAGCTACATTAGGAGTATTTATTTTCATAGTTCTAAACTTTAAAATTTCAAATTCATTATTATCTTTTCCAATTCTCTTCTGTCTAAAAAATGCTGGTCCTTCCGAAGTTAATTTTATTATTAATGAAATAAAAATTATTAAAGGTGATAAAAACACTAGCAAAAGTAAACTTACTAAAAAATCAAATACCCGTTTCATAATATCCTCCTTAATGAATGTACTATTTGTTACAATAGCTTGTATTTAAAGTAATATTATCTATTTACTCTTATCTTTCTCTTTGTAGGCAATATTATTTGTGTAACTTATTGGATATGTAATTTCCAATTTACTTTTAATCTATAAATTGGAAAAACAGCATAGCTTTTTTCAAATTCTTTATGAAAAAAAAGCAGGTGTTAATCCCGCTTTCTTATGCTATTACTTTTTTCACTAATACTTTCCTTAGGTATTACTCCTATTACAGCAATATGAAAATGTTTTTCTATATCTTCACTTACTTTAAATGTATTATCTAAATATTCAATAAGGAAAGAAATCATTAATGCTATAATTAATCCTAAAATAAAAGATATAATTAAATTTCTACTAATTTTTGGACTTACTGGACTCTCTGGTATTTCTACACTTTGAATAATTTGTATGTTTCCATTTTTAATTAAATTATTAGATCTATAAATAAATTCATTAACTACTGAATTTAAAATTTCTACGGTTTGTTCTTTATTATTTCCTCTTAGTTTTACCTCTAAAATTTGAGTATCTAATCTAGGTGTAACTATTAAATTATTTAAAACTGTTTTTGTATTAATATTAATATTAGTTAAATTTATAGCATTTGATATTAAATCCTTAGTTTTAATAATCTCTGCATAAGTCTTAATTAAATTTTGATACATAGCTACATCACTATTATTATAGTTCTTTCCCTCAGCCTCTTCTTTGCCTATAAATAATTTAACACTAGATTCATACTGAGGTTTAATTAAAAAAGCTGTTACACTTACAAACAAGGTAGTTATTAATAAAGTTATTATTGTTATCAACTTCCATCTTTTTTTAACCATTTGTATTAAATCGCTAAATTCTATTGATTCTGACATCTTTTAATCCTCCTAGAATTTATATTAAAATTATTGTTTTTCTCCATAATAATAATTATATTTTTTATTACTTTCCTCTACAGCATTTAATACTATGCCTATAATATTAGCATTGGTTTTTTTTAGTTCTTTAATTGCATAATCAACCATATCTTTTTTTGTAGAACTTGCTTTAACAACTAATATAGTTCCATCTGTCATAGTAGATAGTATTTGAGAATCAGTAACTGCATTAATAGGTGGTGAATCTAATATTATATATTGATAGTTTATCTTTAAACTCTCTATTAATTTATGCATAGTTCTAGATCCTAACATTTCTGATGGATTAGGTGGTATTTTTCCAGAAGTTATTATATGTAATCCACTAGCATGTTTTATTACTCCCTCTTCAATAGTACTTTGTTCTAATAAAATATCTGATAATCCTTTTAAATTTGATATTCTAAATTTCTTATGTATACTAGGTTTTCTTAAATCACAATCAATTAAAATAACATCCTTTCCATCTTGTGCCATAGAAATAGCCAAATTACCTGAAGTTGTTGATTTACCTTCCCCTGGAATAGAACTTGTTATAACTAATGATTGTATTGTTTTATCAAAGGATGAATATTTTATATTAGTTCTCAATGCTCTATAAGCTTCTGCTGATATTGATTTTGGATTCTTATCTACTATAAACATTTAAAAGCTCTCCTTTTGGTCAATTTTTTTATTTAGGAATTATAGTAATAACAGAAATATTAAAAAACTTTTCAATGGTATATACATTTTTAAAAGTATAATCTAAATAATGAAATAAAACTTAAAACTAGCTCCAGTCCTAAGCTAATTATTATAGCTAATATAATATTTTTATTTAGATTACTACTTATCACATACTATCAATTACTTTCATTTATTTTTCATAAATTCCTCCGAAAATTACTAAAAAGTAAAATATTATCAAAAAAAGTTTTCCCTTGTTAATTTTTTTTTATGCAAATCATTTACATAAAAAAAAATACTTTATAAGATTAATCACTATCTTATAAAGTATAATAAATCATTAATTTTTTATATAAATATAAATCTATTTTTTAAAAATAAAAGAAAATAACCCTTTTTTCTTTTTTATTTTATTACCATGAAATAAAACTTCTTTATTTCTTAATAATTTTTCACCATTTTCTAATAACTTATTACTATAATTTTCATTTATTGAATCACAAATGGTTAAAGCTGACTTTAATCCTGCATGTCTTCTTTCATTACTATGAGCATCAGAGCCAATAAAACTATAAATATTATTTTTTAAAAATAATTCAGCTGTTTTTCTAACCTCTTTACCAAAAACACCACAAATACTTCCACTGTTTAATTGAAATAAATATCCTTCTTCAATAAATTTATTTATTTCTTCAGGGTTTCTTTTAAATTCATCATATCTTTCTGGATGTGCTATTATAGGAACTATTCCTTTAATTTGTAATTCATAAAGTTGCTCCATAGCACCCCTTGGAATTTTATGCATAGAAAATTCTATTAACATATATCTAGAATTTGCTAAAGTGCCTATTAATCCATTATCATAACTTTTTACTATTTCATTATGATAATAAATTTCTTGACCATAATGAATTTTTAAATTTATATTTTCAGCTCTTGCTAATTCATTTAATTTCTCCACTTTTTTTTTCACATCATCATAAGATGTTTCCCACATACCACCTATATAATGCGGAGTTGCTATTATAGACGTTGTCTTTTCTTCCTCAGCTCTTTTAAGCATTTCTAAAGTAATTTCAATATCTTTAGCTCCATCATCAATAGCTGGTATTATATGAGAATGAATATCTATCATTTAATTTGCACCCTCTTTTTAAATTTTACAACCTTATTCTTGTATAAATATGGTTTATTATCAATATACTATAAATCCATAATTTTTCATAGTACTTATAAATTAATAATCTTTTTTTATTTAATTATAAAAGCTATGAAATATTTATTATTATATTTCATAGCTTTTATAGTTTATTAATTATTTATAAAAATTATTCTTCTCATAAAACTAACTAAATACCCCACTACTAAGCATACTATAATTGAAATTATAGAATAAGCCCATGAAGTAATTGTTGAATTTCCATATTTTAAAAATAAAATTACAATTAAAGAACTTATAAACCCTGCATAAGCTCCTATGTTGCAAGCTTTCTTAGTAAAAGTACCTAAAACAAATATACCTGCTAATACGCCTAGAACTAGTCCCATAAAACTATTAAACCATTCATAAGCAGATTTAATTTCTCCATTAGCCATTATTATAGAAATAACTATAGCTAAAATACCTACTACTAAAGAAACAAGCTTTGCAATTTTAGTTTCCTTCTCTTCTAAAATATTTCCAAAAAGTATTTTTCTTATATCTAAAGTCCAACTAGTTGCTATAGAATTTAATCCTGTTGATAAAGTAGATTGTGCCGCTGCATATATAGCTGCTAATAATAAACCTGATACCCCAACCGGAAGTTGAAATGCTATATAAGATGCAAATATCTGATCTCTATGAGCAGTACTAACTAAATTAGGATTTTGATTGTAAAAAACATATAATGCTGTTCCAATAAAATAAAATATGGTAGTTACCACTATAGATAGTAACCCATTACCATAAGTCATCTTTTTTAATTTTTTCACATCTGTAGTTGTTGTAAATCTTTGAACAACATCTTGACTTGAAATATAAGAAGAAAATGTATTAAATCCAGCTCCCACTAATATTATAAATACACTACTACTTAATATATTCTTATCAAAAATAACTTCTTGTGATGATAAAAATTTTCCATTTGTAGTTAATTCATTTATAACAGTTTTAAATCCACCTTCAATAGAAAAAATTAATACAAATAAAACTCCTAAAACTCCTAAAATAAGAACTAAGCCTTGAATAAAATCAGTCCATAAAACAGCTTTAAGTCCTCCTGTATAAGAATAAACTATAGCTATAAGCCCCATAAGTACTATTAAAACATTTATATTTATACCAGTTAAATTTGCAAGAACCATAGAAGGTAAATACATTACTATGGACATTCTTCCCACCTGATATATTATAAACATAAATGCTCCTAATACTCTTAACCCTTTATCCTTATATCTAATTTCTAAATACTCATAAGCAGTATCTATTTTTAATTTACTATATAAAGGTAAAAAATACTTTACTGTTAATGGTATTGCTATAATCATACCAAGTTGAGCAAACCAAAGAATCCAAGTACCCTTATAAGAATTTCCTACTAAAGATAAAAAAGATATAGGACTTAATAAGGTAGCAAAAATAGATACTGACGTAACCCACCAAGGAATAGTTCCATCACCCTTAAAAAATTCCTTTCCCTTCATATCTTTTTTAGAAAATAATAATCCAATAACTAAAACTATTGATAGATATACTACTAAAACTCCTATATCAATCATCGTAAAACCAACCATTTAATTTTCTCCTTTGTTTATTTATTTTCAAATTAAAGTTCCTTGATATTTTGCATTTCTTCTAACATTAAAGTAGCAATTTTAACATCTAATAATTCATCTATATCAATTGAATATTGTTCATCCATTATATATGGTAATGTATTATCATTTAGGCTTGTTTCTGAATTTAAATTTTTATTTATCTTATTTATGTATATTACTCCATTAATTTTATAAAAATCTTTAAAATCCTGTCTTCTTTGAGTACTTGAACAATTTAATAAATTTTTCATTTCACCTTCTTCATCTATTGTTCTCATAAGTACAGGATGTTCCTTTACCTTACATATGCTAACTAAATTATCAGCATTTTCTTTTACTATTAACTCAATAGCCTCATCTATATGAAAGCTTTTTCTTAAAGGTTGAGTTGGCTGTAATAAAACTACATAGTCAAATTTTTCTCCTAAAGTTTCTACTTCCTCTATACAATGTAATAATACATCAATACTTTTAGCCTTATCATGAGATAAATAATCTGGTCTTAAAAAAGGAACTTCAGCGCCCCATTCTCTAGCTATCTTTGCAATATTTTCTCCATCTGTTGAAACTACTATTTTATCTATATACTTAGAATCTAAAGCACTTTCTATACTATAGGCAATTAAAGGTTTTCCACATAAGTCTATTATATTTTTATCCTTTATTCCCTTACTACCAGCTCTTGCTGGAATAACTGCTAAAATTCTTTTTCCTTTGTACATTTAAACACCCTCACTCTCTTTTGTTAAAACAACCTAATTAAATTTATTAATTTTTTATTTACTTCTTTCTAAAACTATATTAAATTCTTCATAATTTAAAGGAATATTTATTCCTATTTTCTCTAAAGTTTTTTCATATTCCTCACCAAAGCTAATATTAAATATTTTATTTAAAGAAATGTACTTGTTTTCACTAATCTTAGGTAAAGTAAAAAATACAGTACTTCCTCCCGTTCCTATAATAATATTATTTTTTGAATTAACTAAAATACTTTCTAAGGCTTCCTCACTAGGTAATATAAATTCCCTTCCTTTCACTAAATCATTTAAATAAAAGTTAGTTTCCCTTGGATGATATTTTAAATATATATTATATCCTTTTAAATATTTAAATGCTTCTTCAAAGTATTCTTTTACTTTAGGTGAATATAAATCAGCTAATATAACTATTGAATTGTTTATGTTAAATTTCTCAAAATTTTTTCTTAAAATAACTGTTTTTAAATCTTCTGATTTAATCTCCTTAGCTTCTTTTTTCTTTAATTCCTTACATATAAAATCAGGATATAGGAAATAAGAATAATCTATATAAGAGCCTCCTCCAAAGACATCAATTATTTCATATTTATCATGAAAATTAAAACTCTTTAACATTATATAGCTAGTAGATAAAAACTTAGACGCATTTATTTTCATATGCAGAAAAATATCTTTTTTTACCCAATATGCTGCACTTCCATCCTCTATATATGCCACTTTAGTATTTTCTCCTTTTAAGTTATGGATTAATATTTGAATTTTTTCAAAGCTATCATTAAAGCAAAAGATTTGACTCCAAGAAATATCTTTAAAAGATTTAATTAATTTTTTAATAGCAAATACAGTACCTAAAGCACATCCTCTAACATACACCATTTTTCCTATCTTAGTTTTTAGCTTATCTCTTGTATAGTTTAATTTATATGATCCTCTTAATATAATAATTTCATGAAAATAATCATTTAACCACTTATACTCATCCATATTAATATTAAAGTCCTTAAAAATAACCAAAACATTATTTTTTAAATTTTCCTGCTTAACTAAAGTAGCAGAAAGTAAAAGATGATAAGGAGTATGTGCTAGGAATAAATTATTTTTCATCATATGTATTTTCTCCATTCTTAAGATTTTCTTTAGTAAAATTTATTGTATTTTATGAATTGATTCTCAGTTATAAATTAGCATTTAATACAATATTTTAATGTTGATTTTTCATTTTAAAAACCTAATAATTTTCAATATATTATTAAAATTCTTAATTATTTAACATTTATATTATTAAGGCATTGTTTAAATATGTCAATGGCATTACCTTTCATTAATACCTATATATTCAATATGAAAAACTTTTCCATAAGTATCCATTAAATTTTTTCACATAAAACTAAAAGGACTTGGTAAAACCAAATCCTTTTATTATAGATTAAAAATTTTTAATTACTTTCTTTTTCTTACTTTAAATCCAACAGCTAAAGTAGCTCCTCCTATTAAGGCTAAAACTCCTGCACCCATTGGATTTCCCGTATTAGGTAAGTTTCCATTTGAATTATCTTCACCTGGTTTTTTATCCTCATCAGGATTTTCTTCCTCTCCTGGTTTATTATTATCACCACCAGGTTTATTTGTATCTCCCTCTGACCCACTATTAGATGAAGCTATAAATAAATCAGTTTTCTTAATTAAATCCTCATAAGCTTTTATCTTTTCATCCTCTGCAAACTCATCACTATTTATCATATCTTTAATTTTACATAAGCTTTCCTCTAAAGCAGTTCTTTCCTTATTCTTCTTATCTGGATTAGCTGCAAGTACCTTCTCAGCTGTAATTATAGCACCCTTAATTTTTTCCATTATTGAATCTATACCAACAAAAGTAGGCTTTATTTCAAATATTTCAGGTTTACCTGCATTATTTTCCCATAGAAGCTTTACAGATACAATATGTCTTGGATTCTCTAATAGGAACTCATTAAATGCCTTATCCAATACTCCAAGCTCTAAAATCTCTCCATCTATAGTTTGAGCTGTTACCTTAGCACCAGATAAATTATCACTACTTTGAGGTATAGTTATCTTTGAAGTTAACTTATTATCAAATATTCTATAAAGGAAGTAATCTCCAGATACTATATCCCTACTTGGTATATAAGCAGTATTTAAATTTTCATCTCTAGTATTTTCAGTTCTATCCACATAAGTTCCTGGTACTGAAGCTTCTGTCTTATACTCAGCTATAGTAGTATTTACAGTAAACTCTCTAACCCTTGACCAACGATCCTTATAACCTTTAGACAATACTCTTACATATCTAGCTTCTAAATCTAAGTCCTTTATTAAAGTATCAATTCCTTCTACTTCTCCAACATTTGTCCAATTTTCACCATCTACAGAATATTGAATATCTCCTTCAATATAATCTCCACCTGGCCCTTGAACTAAGTTTATATCTCTTACATGCTTAACCTTACCTAAATCTATTTGTACAAAATCTCCCTCTTTTATAGTATCAGAACAAACAAAAGAAGTACCATAATCATTATCCTTTATAAAATCAGGATGAATATTAGCATTTGTACTTACACGTCTATTAGTGCTTATTTCTGAAGAGGTATAAGTTTCAATTCCTATATTAATTGAATTTAAATCTAAAGTAGTATCTTTTAAAGCTTTAATTCTAAAATACTTACCTACCACTGGCTTTTCTGTAGAAAACTCTAATCCCTCTGAAACCTTTTTCCACTGTAAATTATCATAAGAACTTTCTATAACAAATTCTCCACCATGAGCTTTGGCATTATTATTACCTAATGCTTCTATAGATATTACATTTTTAACATCATTTAAAGATAAACCTATAGCTTGCCCTTCTTTTAATTCCACTTTACCTATATTACTTAAAGAAACAACTTCTTTTTCACTATCTGCTGACTTTTGTATTGTAGCCTTTGATAAGTCCACATCTCCTACAGTCTTTTCTAAAGTCTTATTAGTATTAACTTTAAAATCTCTTACATATAATCTATTCTCTGAATCCTTAGTAGCTCTATATCTTATATATCTAGCTTTTACATTTGTTTCTACTAATAATTCATTATTACCCTCATTTACTTTAAGCTCTGTCCAATTAGTTCCATCTACTGAATATTCTAATACTCCATCAGCAATTACATCAGTATCCATAGCAGTTCTTCCCATAAGTAAATACACATCTTTTATGTTTTCAACTGCCCCTAAATCAAAACCAACATACTCATCTTTCTTAACTAAATCTGCTGACCAAAAACCAGTATTTAACTTATCATCAAACATATAGTTTGGTACATGAGTTTCCTCTGAAATAAACCATTCACTATACTTATGGTCAGCTATATTACCAATGGAAGTATACTTATAAACCTTATCTTTTAACACAGTAGTCTTCTCATTAAAATAATCTGTTCCAACTTCATGAGCCTTTCTTATAAATGGATCTATCACATTATTAGCAATAATAGCATCCATAGAATCTAAATTTCTTACAGTTTTAATACCAGCAAACTTATCATTCCAAAAATTAACCATATCACCCTTTTTAATATTATCTAACATAGAAACAGTTAAAAGTCCTGATCTTCCATACTCTTCAAACTTAGTTAAATGAGAATCTATTTGACTTAATAACTTTTTATTTTCTAAACTTTCCCTTAAAACACTAGGAGTTTTAGTCATTTTATCAAATTCAGCTTTTAATGAATTTAACTCTAAAGAAACATCTTCTCCCTTATTCCACTTTTCCCATAACTTATCTATTAAAGCCTTAAACTCTGGTGAATCAGGTCTTCCTGTATCTAATCTAGTAGAATGATTAGCAAAATACTTAAGATCATCCTTAGCCTCACCTGCTATAACCTCTAAAGCACTATCCCAAGAACTCTCTGCATCATAATTCTTAGTATTCCAAGCATAATCTGCTCCTGTTATAGTAGATATTTTTGAAGACTCAGCAAACCTCATAGGATTTACAATAAAACCTGAAATCTCATCATCTAAATTAACATCTAAATCATATATAGGACCTAAAGCCATCTTATTTTCTTTATAATCATTAACAGGATAGTTCCACCAAAGCATCATTTTCTTACCATAAGCACCAGTAACTTTTTGAGCATCACCAATACTTACCCCATTTGGAGGAATAACATCATTTCCTGTCCACATTACTTCAATATCCTTATCTAAAGTTTCAGCAAAAGCTTTAGTATACTCCTTAACATTATCTCCATCAAACATAGAGCTTCCCCAATATTGAACAGGAACTGTTATTAAAGACTTAACATCACCCTTAGCCTTTACAAACTCTTCATTAAATCTATTTAAAACCTGTGCTTGCTGAGCACCATCATGATTCTCTATATCATCCCAAAGAATTGAGAATCTTCTAACCCCCATATCATATAAAGTTTCTGCTTTATTAAGTAAAGCCTTAAAATCAGCTTCTCCCTCTTCACCCTCAAATCTAATATCTAAACCTGGAGAAATAGCAAAAACAAAATCCACCTTATTTTTATTAGCAGTATTTATAAGTTCCTTCATTCTATCAAGTTCAGAAGCTGGGTATGGCTCTCTCCACTTCTCTCTATGATAAGGATCAGACTTAGGAGCATAAATGTAAGCATTCATTTTAAACTCACCATACATATTTAATTGGTCTAATCTCTCCTCTTGAGTCCAAGGCTCACCATAAAAACCCTCAACCACAGCTCTTAAAGATATACTTGGCTCATCCTTAACAACTACTTCATTAACAGAAACCTCATCATCGTCATCATCATCCTTACTTAAAATCTGCTTAAAGCTTTGAACCCCATAAAAAGTTCCACTTTCATCATTACCTCTAATAACAATGACATTTCCATCATCATCCTCTTCAGTAGCTAAAACATACCCTTCAGCCTTAGTTAAATCTTCAGTAGAAACCTCCATATCCTCTAAAGCCTCATTAAGTTCCTCTATATTATCATCCTTCTCACCAATATATATAGTGGTATCACCTTCTTCAAACTCACTATTTACCTCTATATCCAAGCTATGTAAAATACTCTTTAAAAGCTCCACAGCATCCTTATCTGCTTTATCTTCACCAACTATATTCACAGACTCACTAATGTCAAAAGAATCATCATCAACTTCCATGCTTTTAGGTAATGGAGTAATAGATATATCACTTCCCTCTGTTTCCTTTAAAAGACCATCTTTAACACTTTCAGTAGCTTGTACGCTAACACTAAGTAAGTTCATAGATAAAAAAGTAGCTAAACATAAACCTAATTTCTTCTCAAAATTCCTTCTTGCCATATAAAATCCCCCTTAAAATATAAGTTAGTGTAAAGTTTCTACACTACTTTTCTTTTTAAAATCTTTATATATCAAGGTTTCGAAAGTTTTTTTGCATAAAAAAACAACGACCCCCTAATTTCATGTTAAAATTGAATCTCAAAACCACAA
>NZ_WHJC01000073.1 GCF_009295725.1 Clostridium tarantellae | reverse complement strand
ATCTAAAACTAATCCATATTATTTAGATTATTATACAAAAAATACATAAGAGTTTTGGAATTATTGCACATAGCTGAAAACGGTTAGAAGAGTTACAATAAAATTATAGAAAAATAAACCATAAGTGAGAATTTTAGGGGGAGAAAAAATGGCGAATTTATCATTAAAACATATTTACAAAGTTTATCCAGGAGATGTTACGGCGGTTAAAGATTTTAACTTAGAAATAGATGATAAAGAATTTATAGTATTTGTTGGTCCATCTGGTTGTGGTAAATCAACAACTTTAAGAATGATAGCTGGTCTTGAAGAAATATCAAAAGGTGAATTATATATAGGGGATAAATTAGTTAATGATGTAGAACCTAAGGAAAGAGATATAGCTATGGTTTTCCAAAGTTATGCTTTATATCCTCATATGACAGTATATGATAATATGGCATTTGGATTAAAATTAAGAAAAGTAGATAAAGCAGAAATTGATAAAAAAGTTAGAGAAGCGGCAAGAGTTTTAGATATAGAACATTTATTAGATAGAAAACCTAAAGCTTTATCTGGGGGACAAAGACAAAGGGTAGCATTAGGTAGAGCTATAGTTAGAGAACCTAAAGTATTCTTAATGGATGAGCCTTTATCAAACTTAGATGCAAAATTAAGAGTTCAAATGAGAACAGAAATTTCAAAATTACATCAAAGATTACAAACTACATTTATATATGTAACACATGACCAAGTTGAAGCTATGACTATGGGTACTAGAATAGTTGTTATGAAGGATGGAATAGTTCAACAAGTTGCTAGTCCTCAAGAAATATATAATAATCCAGCTAATATATTTGTTGCAGGATTTATAGGAAGTCCTCAAATGAATTTTATAGAAGCAAATATTAAAGAAGAGAATGGGCAAGGTTATGCATATTTCCAAAATGAGAAATTAGAAATTCCACAAGATAAGTTTGAATCTCTTAAACAAAAAGGTTATTTAGGAAAACAAGTTATTATTGGAATAAGACCTGAACATTTAGATGACAATAGTGAATTAATAGAGCAAAATCCAAGTAAAGTTATAAAGGTTAAAGTAGAAGTTACTGAACTTATGGGAGCAGAAAGTTATATTTATAGCAAATGTGGAAAGCAAAATGTTACAATAAGAGTAAATGGAAGTACAAAATTACAATCAGGATCGGATGCTAAAATTTTCTGTGATACAACAAAATTACATGTTTTTGATAAAGAAAGAGAAATAAAAATAGTTTAGTAATATTTTATTGAGGTGAGTTTATGTGTAGTTTTCATAATTTTATTAGTGAGTTATATTTAAATACTCAAATACCATTTTACATTCAATTAGAAGGTGAAGAAGAAGTAAAAAGTCCAATAGCTGCTATATATGGGGAAGAATTAGTAAAAACTAATATAGAGATTGGTGATAAAAAAGGTATAATTAAAACTCCAAAAAAATATGAAAACTGCATTTCTTTATTAAAGTATTGTATAGAAAATAAATTAAAAGAAATTTATCTTAGAAAAGAAGAAGCAATAATAAATATTTTAGATGGAAAAGGAATAAATTTAAGTATTTTTAAAAATAATCTTTCTTTTTTGTTAAACCCTTTTTACATAATAATTATATATGCAAAAGATATGGAGCAGGAAGTTTTAGAGCTTCTTAAAGAAGGATATAATGAATATGAAACTGTAAGCTTAATATATAATAATTATATAATTTTGGTTGGAAATTTAGATGATATTGAAGAACATGTTGTTAGTATAAAAGATTCAATTTCTTCTAATCTTTTTTCAAAGTGTTATATTGCTTATGGAAAAGTAGAAGGGATAACAGATTTATGGGAGGCTTTTTTCAAAAATATGAGCAATATAGAATTAGCAATAAAATATAATTTGGAAGAACAAATATATGAGGAAAAAAGCTTATTATTTGAAAGTATTATTGATAATATAGATGAATCAGTAAAGGCAATGTTATATAAAAAATTTGATAATGGGTTATTAAAGTTAGATAATGATATGACTAAAACTATAGAAGTATTTTTTCAATGTGGATTAAATATTAGTGATGCATCAAAACAATTATATGTTCATAGAAATACTTTGATTTATAGATTGGATAAAATTCAAAAATTTACGGGGTATGATATAAGAAATTTTAATGAAGCGGTAATTTTTAAAATAGCATTTTTTATATGGAGATCCCAGCAGTAATCCTCATTTATTTTAAGAGAGCTTTATAATAGTAATTTTGCTATTATAAAGCTCTTATAATTTTATTAAATAATGATATAATTTATAATATAAAAATATGGAAGGATATTATAAAAATTAATGAGAACAACTGAAAATGTAAAAAGTAAATTAAAAATGTTATCTGAAATGAGGGGAGAGTCTTTATTTCAAGTACTAGAACATAGTAGCTTAAAAGGAAGTAAAGATATAGAAACAGCTATAAAAGTTAATCATATGAGAGAAGCAGGCATAAATTTGAGACAGGTTAGAATAGTATTAAATGAAAGTGCTGTTCATATAGAAAGTGGTGCATTAAGTTATATGAGAGGTCCTATAACTGTTACAACTAAAGTTGGAAATCCAATTAGTTTTGGTAAAAGACTATTTGCTAGTAAAGCTAATGGAGAAACCTTATTTAGACCAAAATACTCAGGAACAGGTGAAATATTTTTAGAACCATCTTTTGCTCATTATTGTTTGATAGAATTGGAAGATGATGAGGTTATTATAGATGATGGATTATTTTATGCTTGTGAAGAGTCAATACAAGTAGATAGTGTTATTCAAAAGAAGATTTCATCCTTAGTATTGGGAAATGAAGGTTTTTTTCAAACTAGGCTTAGGGGAAATGGAATAGTTGCATTAGAAATCCCAGTACCAGAAAGTGAAATTTTTAGATGTAAAATAAATGATGATGTATTAAAAGTAGATGGAAACTTTGCTATTTTAAGAACTGGAGATATAGATTTTACTGTAGAAAAATCATCAAAATCAATAGTTGGGTCATCTATTAATGGAGAAGGGTTAGTAAATGTTTTTAGAGGAACAGGAGAAATTTGGCTTATTCCAACAAAGATAATTTATGAAAAATTAGTCAAGGGAGAAATTGAAGATATCAATACTTCAACTAGAAATTTAGAGACTATAATAGAAGATATAAATGAGTAAATTTTTATGATTTAATTTAATAAAGTAATGAAGTTATGCATTTAGAATAGAATAGTATATAATGTTTTTATAGATTAATTATATAAGGAGCTGAGGGGATTGAGCACATTTGAATCTAAATTAAAATCACAAGAATTAGATTATTTTTTTAAAGCAGTTTTAGAATTAAAAGATGTAGAAGAATGCTATAGATTTTTCGAAGATGTTTCTACTATAGTTGAAATAAAAGCATTATCTCAAAGATTACAAGTTGCAAAAATGTTAAAAGAAAAAAAAACTTATACTGAAATTGCAGAAAATACAGGAGCTTCAACTGCTACAATAAGTAGAGTTAATAGATGTCTGAATTATGGAAGTGAAGGATATAATTTGATATTAAATAGATTAGAGGAAAAATAAATTATTTCATTATTAAGAATAAAGCATAAAAAATTTAAATACTAATTTAAAATAAATAGTTAATTTTAAGCAAGAAAAAAATTAAGGGTATTTCTAAAAGAAAAAACCCTTAATTTTATATTTCAAAATTACTTATTTAATTCTTCTATTTGTTTTTTTATTTCAAATATTTCAGATTGAACATTTTTTATTTTTGCTTTATTACTATCAATTCTATTTTTTATATCTTCAACTATGTTTTGATAATTTTCTATTATGTCAAAAGCTTTTGCACCAGGTCTAACATTGAAAAGTCTGTCTTTAAAATCTTCAAGCTTTTCTTCATCTTGTTTAATGTATCCTCTTAACTTAGAAATAAATTCTTCTTTATTAGTTATAAGAGAATTAAAAAAATCTTTTTGTTTTTCAGCTCTACTAGCTTTTATATTATCAAAGTAATCTTGTCTAGCTTTATAGAAACCATCTCTTACTTCTTTAAATTCATTAATTAATCTATCATTTTCTTCTTTTCCACAAAAACCTATTTTAAAGAAAGATTCACTTAATTCTCTAACTTTTTCAGAAGCTTCCTTCCAGTTTTCATTATTATATAAAGCTTTTAAAGCTTCAATAGCATCAAGTCTTTCTTGTATGTGAATTTGATTTTCCGCTTTAACTTTATCAAAAAATTCTTGTCTTTTATTAAAAAATGCATTTTTAGCATCCTTATATTCTTTAGATATTTCTTCATTTTCTTCTTTTCCTGAAAAACCTATTGTTTTGAACTCTTCACATAGAGCATTAAATTGTTCAGAAGCTTTTTTCCAGTTTTCATTTTCTACTAGAGCTTTTAATTTACATATTATTTCTTTTTTCTTTTCTCTTTTAGCAGTAAATTCACCTTTAAGATTCTCAACAATAGCTCTTCTTTTAGTATTAAGTTCTCCTCTTATTGATTTAAACTCTTCAAATAATTTATTATTTAAATCTTTGCCAGCAAAACCTATTGAATAGAATTGTTGAACAATATTTTTTACAGTTTCATCTGTAGATTTTAAATCGTTAGTATATTCAATAACTTTTAATTGTTCTATTATAGATTTTTTCTTTTCTCCATTTTCTTTAAATTGTTCAGAAGCTTTTTCATAATAAGCTTTTTTAGCTTGGAAGAAATTGTTTTTAGATTCTCTTAAATCAGAGTTTATTTTATCAGATACTTTTTTATCACAGTATCCTATTGAGTGAAATTCTTCTAATAAGTCATTAAATTTTTTATTTGCTTCTTTCCAATCAGTAGTATTTGAAGCCAAGTCATTAATTTTTTTCACGATTTCTATTTTTTTATCGGCATTTTCCATTTCATGCTGAAGTAGCATAGCTCCAAAATCTTGTTCTTCATCCTTATTATCTATGTAATTAGATTCTTTTATCATATTAGCAATCCCCTTTCTAATTTATAACTTATCTATTATTTTAAGACCTTAGAGTAATAATGTCTATAATAAAATGTTTTCATTAAGTATAAAGATATAAAAGTAATAATGAAGATTTTAAAACCTATAAATCCTATAAATAATGTAAAATTTAATTTTAGTTTAGATAAAAAATAAACATAGAAATATTGTAAAAATAATAATTTAGTAACAATTAGTTTAATATTTTATAGTATGATAGAAAAGACTATAGAATATTAAACTATTTTTATTGACAAAATATTGTATTTAACGTATATTTGCAATGTACAAAAATTATACTTATTAGGACAAAAATAAATTTAATTTAAAAAATATTTAAAATTAATTAAATAAATAAGTTTTTATAAATTTGTAAGAGAGAGGTGACTCATAGTGACAAGATTATTTGGAACAGATGGAGTTAGAGGAATAGCAAATACTGAATTAACAGCAGAGTTAGCTTATAATTTAGGAAGAGCTGGAGCATATGCATTAACAGAAGGAACTCATAAACCAAAAATTATAGTTGGTAAAGACACAAGAATATCAGGAGATATGCTTGAAGCAGCTTTAGTAGCTGGAATATTATCAGTTGGAGCTGAAGCGGTTTGTGTTGGAGTTATTCCTACACCAGCAGTAGCACATTTAACAAGAGCGTATGGAGCCGATGCAGGTGTTATGATTTCTGCTTCTCATAATCCCGTTGAATATAATGGAATAAAATTTTTTGATGAAAAAGGTTATAAATTATTAGATGAGATAGAAGATGAGATTCAAAGAATTATAGAAAGTAATTTTAAAGATGTGCCATCACCAACAGGTGTTAATTTAGGAAGAATAAGAAAAGAAAAAGGTGCATTAGAAGATTATATAGAATTTGCTAAAAATACTGTAGGAATTTCTTTAGAAGGATTAAAGGTTGCTTTAGATTGTGCAAATGGAGCAGCTTATGAAGTTGCAGTGCAAGCTTTTAGAGATTTAGGAGCAGAAGTATTAGTTATAAACGATAATCCAGATGGAACTAATATAAATGAAAAATGTGGTTCAACTCATCCAGAAGAATTAATGGATTATGTAATTAATAAAAAATGTGATTTAGGTTTTGCTTTTGATGGTGATGCAGATAGATGTTTAGCAGTAGATGAGAATGGAATTTTAATAAATGGAGATTTTATTTTAACTTTAGTTGCTAAACATTTAAAAGATATTGGAAGATTAAAAGAAGATACTTTAGTAGTTACTGTAATGAGTAATTTAGGATTAATGATAGCTTGTGAAAAAGAAGGTATTAAAACAATTAAAACTAAGGTTGGCGATAGATATGTTCTTGAAGAGATGGTTAAAAACAATTATGTTATAGGTGGAGAACAATCAGGTCATATTATATTCTTAGATCATAATACTACAGGGGATGGATTAGTAACTGCATTACAAGTTGCAGCTATAGTTAAAAGAGCAAATAAAACTTTAGGTCAGTTAGCAACTATAATGAAAGAGTTACCACAAGTGTTAGCTAATGCTAAAGTACCTAACAACATGAAAAGTATACATGAAACAGATGAAGAAATAATTTTAGAAATAAATAAGATTGAAGAGACGTTACAAGGCGTAGGTAGAGTATTAATAAGACCTTCAGGAACAGAACCATTAGTAAGGGTTATGCTTGAGGGAGAAAATCAAGAAGAAATTGATAAATTAGCACATAATTTAGCTGCTTTAATAGAGAAAAAAGCTAATTAACATAAAAATCACTAGTAGTATTTTGCTACTAGTGATTTTTATGTTAAGTGATAAATATATAGAGGTATATACATCTATATGTTTATATAGATATATAGAGTAATATAGAGGTATATACAGGAATATTACAATAATATTAAATAATAGCTAAAAATAGTTTAAAATAATAAAAAATGCTTGAAAAAAATATTTTCAATGCTAAAATAAATATGTAGAATTTTTGTTTAATGATTCATATACTATAATGTATTTGCAAAAAAATTTAATAAAAGCGCCAGAACTTAATTTGGAATATGGTTTAAGTTGACGAGGTTGGGGAGTATCGAATATTCGGCGGGTGCCCCACGGTATTGCACTACCGTAAAAGGTTAGTTAAAACTTAAAAGTGATTTTAAGGACAAAACTACTAGGTGTAAAAACCTTCTTAAAAAAGGTTGAAAAATTTATTTAAAAAATAATAAACAAAGGAAGGAAGAATTTTTATGTGCGGAATAGTAGGATATATAGGAAATGATAAAGCCACAGATATATTAGTGGAGGGATTATCAAAATTAGAATACAGAGGATATGATTCAGCAGGTGTTGCTGTTTTAGAAGAAGGAAATATAGAAGTAAAAAAATGCAAAGGAAGATTATTAAATCTTCAAGAAGAATTAAATAATGCACCTTTAAATGGAGTTATTGGAATTGGGCATACTAGATGGGCTACTCATGGAGCACCATCAGATGTTAACTCTCATCCACACAGTAACAACAAAGGAACTATAAGTGTTGTTCATAATGGTATAATTGAAAATTATTCAGAGCTTAGAGAATGGTTAATAAAAGAAGGTTATGAATTTTATTCACAAACAGATACAGAAGTTATACCAAATTTAGTAGATTTTTATTATGAAGGCGATTTATTAGATGCAGTTATAAAAGCTACTAAAAAATTAGAAGGTTCATATGCAATAGGGGTTATATGTAATAATGAACCAGATAAGATTGTATCAGTTAGAAAAGATAGTCCATTAATAGTTGGATTAGGAAAAAATGAATTCTTTATTGCTTCGGATATACCAGCAGTTTTAAATTATACTAGAGACGTATATCTTTTAGAAGATAAAGAATTTGTTGTATTAACGAAAGATGGAGTAAATTTATTTTCAGAAAATAAAGAGCCAATAACAAAAGAAGTATATCATGTTACATGGAATGCAGATGCAGCTGAAAAAGGTGGATTTGAAGATTTTATGTTAAAAGAGATTTATGAGCAACCTAAAGCTATAAAAGATACTATGACTTCAAGAGTTATGATTGATAAACCTATAACATTAGATGATATACACATTACTAAAGAGCAATTACAAAAAGTAGATAGAGTATATATAGTAGCTTGTGGAACTGCGTATCATGCAGGTGTAATAGGAAAACATGCTATAGAAAAATTATCAAGAATACCAGTTGAAGTAGATATTGCTTCAGAATTTAGATATAGAGATCCAGTAATAACAAAAAATACTTTAATAATTGTTTTAAGTCAATCAGGAGAAACAGCAGATACATTAGCTGTACTTAGAGATGGAAAAACAAAAGGTGCAAGAGTTATAGCTATAACAAATGTTGTAGGTAGTTCAGTTTCAAGAGAAGCAGATGATGTTTTATATACTTGGGCAGGACCAGAAATTGCAGTAGCATCTACTAAAGCATATGTTACTCAGTTAATAGCAGTTTATACAATAGCTTTATATTTTGCAGAGCTTAAAGAAACTTTAACTCTTGAAGAGTTAAAAGTTATAAAAGAGGAAATGCTGTTATTACCAGAAAAAGTTGAAAAGATTTTAGAAAATAAGGAACAAATAGAAGAAATTGCAGCTAAAAAATGCATGGAAAAGGATATGTATTTCTTAGGAAGAGGCTTGGATTATGGGGTTGCTATGGAAGGGTCTTTAAAGTTAAAAGAAATAACATATATACATTCAGAAGCTTATGCTGGAGGAGAATTAAAGCATGGACCAATAGCTTTAATAGAAGAAAATGTATTCGTAGTAGCTTTATTAACTCAAAGTAATTTACTAGATAAGATGATAAGTAATGTACAAGAAGTTGTAACAAGGGGTGCGGAAGTTTTAGGAGTAAGATTTGAAGGTGATGATAGCTATGATAAATTTGTAGAAGCGAGTATAGAAATACCTAAAACTATAAGTTTATTATCACCGGTATTAAGTGTAGTGCCATTACAGTTATTTGCTTATTATGTTGCTAAGAAAAAAGGCTGTGATGTTGATAAACCTAGAAATTTAGCAAAATCAGTTACTGTAGAGTAAAATAAAGGGGGATTTTTTATGAGAGAAGAAATAATGCAATTATTAAATCAATATAAAGAAACTAAAGATGCTATTGAAAATTTTATTGGAGCATTAGATAAAAAAGATTATGCACAAGGAAAATTAGACTTAGTTAAAGTTATAATTGCTGATTTAGAGAAAATAGCAGAAGAAGTTTAAAAATAAGTAATATATAAAACACTCATATTTTAAATATGAGTGTTTTTTTAATTGAAAATCTGAATTATAATTTTAAAAAACACTTAAATGTATGAATTAATAAATTTATTTAAGTGTTTTTTTAATAATAAAAAATACTTGAATAATATTAATAAAAAATAAAATAAATATAAATTTTTGTATATAACAATACAATAGTAATAATTTGTAAAAAATAACGGAAAATATGTTAAAGTTTTTTTAATGTTAAACAATAAAAAAATGAATTTTCGGAAAAACAACTGAAATCAAGTAAATGTAACACATATGTATTTCTATGAAAAACACATGTATTGCGTAATGTTAAAAGAATTTTATTATTATTAAAACTTTATTGATAAGAATAATATAATTTTAAAAAAATCTATTGATTTTTAATAAATTAGTAATATAATAGTAATTAAATTACAAAAAAGTTTATTAAATGAAATATAGGCATTAAATATAAGGGGGGGGTAAAATGGCGAAATATATAGCCAAAAGAATATTTACAAGTGTTTTAACTATATTAGTAGTTGTAACAGTAACATTCTTTTTAATGAGACTTATGCCAGGAGGACCATTTGATGGGGAAAAAATGACTCCTGAAATTAAAGCTAATTTAAATGAAAAATATGGATTAGACAAACCTTTATCTGAACAATACACAATGTATATGAAAGATTTAGTTAAAGGTGATTTAGGAGAATCTATGGTGTTTAAGGGAAGAAAAGTTAATGATACTATAAAATATTCATTCCCAGCATCAGCTAAAATAGGTTTAGTAAGTGTTGTAGTTTCAGTTACAATTGGTATATTACTTGGAATAATTGCAGCATTAAAAATAGGAAAATGGCCAGATAAGCTATGTATGATAATAGCTACATTAGGTATAACAATACCAAGTTTTGTAATAGGATCTACTTTAATACTTATATTTACAACAAAATTAAAATTATTACCAGCAACAGGGTTTAAGAGTTGGGAAAATTATATAATGCCTGTAATTGCTTTATCGGGAGCGTCCATGGCATTTATAACAAGATTAACAAGAAGTAGATTATCAGATGTTTTAAAATCTGATTTTATAAGAACAGCTAAAGCAAAAGGATTAAGTGGAACAACAGTTATATTTAAGCATGCATTAAGAAATTCACTTATTCCAGTAATAACTTATTTAGGACCATTGGTTGCAGGAATATTAACAGGAAGTTTTGTAGTTGAAAAAATATTTGCTATTCCTGGACTTGGAAATGAATTTGTACTATCAGTTACTAACAGAGATTATTCAGCTTTATTAGGTGTTACAGTATTTTATTGTACATTAATAATAGTTTGTAACTTATTAGTTGATATTTTATACGTAGTAATAGATCCAAGAATAAAGTTTGAAAATGCTGAAGGGTAAAGGAGGAAAAAGGAATGCAAAAACAAAAAGAAATGATTGACTTAGATGAAAGTTTATTTACTCCTTTAACAGCAGAAGAAAAGAAAGTAGATCCTATAGTAAGACCGAGTATTGGATATTGGAAAGATGCTTGGAGAAGATTAAAATCTAATAAAGTAGCATTAATTTCATTAATAGTAATTATATTAGTAATATTAGCTTCAATAGTAGTGCCAAAATTTTCACAGTTTTCATATGATACTAATAATTTAAGTCTTGCTAATAAAAAACCAAATGGCACTCATTGGTTTGGTACAGATCAACTTGGTAGAGATATATTTGTAAGAGTTATGTATGGAGCAAGATATTCTTTAACAATAGGTTTTGCAGCGGCTACTATAAACTTAATAATAGGAGTTATATATGGAGGAATTGCTGGATTTATTGGTGGAAGAGTAGATAATTTAATGATGAGATTTGTAGATGTTTTATATTCTATTCCAACAATGATTTATGTAATCATATTTATGGCTATATTTAATCAACCAGGAAGCGGAAAAAGTGGTTTGGGAACCATAATAATGGCTTTATGTATTTCTTACTGGGTAGGTATGGCTAGAATAGTTAGAGGAGAAGTTCTTCAATTAAAACAACAAGAATTTGTTTTAGCAGCTAAAACTTTAGGTGCATCTAAAGCAAGAATATTATTTAGACATTTAATACCAAATTGTGTTGGTTCTATAATAGTAACTATGACTCTTTTAATTCCTCAAGCTATATTTACAGAAGCTTTCTTAAGTTTTATAGGACTTGGAATTAATCCACCATTAGCTTCTTTAGGGACATTAGCAAATGATGCACAAAAAACTTTAACTGTTTATCCATATCAATTATTATTTCCAGCAGCTGCTATTTGTATAATAATATTAGCATTTAATTTATTTGGTGATGGATTAAGCGAAGCATTAGATCCTAAGAATAAAAGATAGGAGAAGATTCATATGACTAGATTATTAGAAGTTAAAAATTTAAAGACATCCTTTTCCACTCATATAGGAGATGTACAATCTGTAAGAGGTGTATCTTTTCATTTAGACAAGGGTGAAGCAATAGGAGTAGTTGGAGAATCAGGGTGTGGAAAATCTGTAACAATGATGTCTATAATGAAACTATTATCTAATAATGGAAAGATAGTAGATGGAAAGATATTATTTGATGGCAAAGATTTAGCACAATTTTCTGAGAAAGAAATGGAGAAAATTAGAGGAAATGAAATAGCTATGATATTTCAAGATCCTATGACATCACTTAATCCAGTAATTTCAATAGGTGAACAATTAACAGAGCATGTTATTAAACATAAAAAAATAAATAAAAAAGAAGCTATAAAAATAGCTATAAAGATGTTAGAGCTAGTAGGTATACCAAGCCCAGAAAAAAGAATGAAGCAATATCCACATGAATTTTCGGGCGGAATGAGACAAAGAGTTATGATAGCAATGAGTTTGGTATGTGACCCTAAACTGATAATTGCAGATGAGCCTACAACTGCTTTAGATGTTACTATACAAGCGCAAATATTAGATTTAATGAGAGAGTTAAAAGAAAAACTTAATACTTCAATAATATTAATAACTCATGATCTTGGAGTTGTAGCAGATTTATGTTCAAGAATAAATGTAATGTATGGTGGGATTATAATAGAACAGGGCTCAACAGAAGATATATTTTATAGAGCTAAACATCCATATACTTGGGGATTATTAAAAAGTGTACCAAATCCTAAAGAAAATGTTAAAGAAAAATTAAAGCCAATAGATGGACAACCACCTGATTTATTAAAGCCACCTGTAGGCTGTCCGTTTGCTGCTAGATGTGACTATGCAATGAAAATATGTATAGAAAGAAGACCGGAACTATTTCAAATTGGAGATAGACATTCATCCGCTTGTTGGTTATGTCATGAAAATGCTCCAAAAGTAGAATCGCCAATAGGGAGGAAATAGGAATGAATAATAAAGATGTCATTTTAGAAGTAAATAATTTATGTAAATACTTCCCTGTTAATAAAGGAATATTTTCTAAAAAAAGTTTTGTTAAAGCTGTAGATAATGTTTCTTTTACTATAAATAGAGGAGAAACATTAGGATTAGTTGGGGAATCAGGTTGTGGAAAAACTACAACAGGAAGAACTATATTAAAGTTATATAATCCAACTTCAGGAAATATAATTTTTGATGGAAAAGATATAACCAATTATAAAGAAAAAGAAATGGTTCCATTAAGAAGAAATATGCAAATGATATTTCAAGATCCATATGCATCATTAAATCCTAGAATGACTGTAGGAGATATAATTGGAGAAGCTATAGACATTCATAAGCTTTTTACTGGCAATGATAGAAATGATAGAATAAAGGATTTGCTATTAAAGGTTGGATTAAATGGAGATCATATAAATAGGTATGCTCATGAATTTTCTGGTGGACAAAGACAAAGAATAGGTATAGCTAGAGCATTAGCTGTTCAACCAGATTTTATAGTATGTGATGAGCCAATATCAGCATTAGATGTATCTATTCAGGCTCAAGTTATAAATATGCTAGAAGAGCTTCAAGAAGAATTAGGATTAACATACTTATTTATAGCACATGACCTTTGTATGGTTAAACATATATCAACTCATATAGGAGTTATGTATTTAGGTAGAATGGTAGAAAAGGGACCAAGTAATGATGTTTATTCAAAACCTAAACATCCATATACTCAAGCATTACTTTCAGCAGTTCCTATACCAGATCCTAATATAGCTAAAGCTAATAAAAGAATAGTGTTAGAAGGAGATATTCCATCGCCTATAGATCCACCACCAGGATGTAGATTTAAAGGTAGATGTAAATATGCTAAACCAATATGTGGAGAAGCAGATCCAGAATTAAGAGAAGTAGAAAAAGGACATTTTGTAGCGTGTCATTTATTTAATTAAGTTTTATGTTTGCAAAAGCAAATTAATATAAATTTGATAGTGTAAAGTTTAATATGAAAAAATAGGTTAGATATTATTTTGAAAATATTATTTTTAAAAACTATCAAAGATTATTTTTAGGTACAACAAAAAGACCTTCTATGAGAAGATTTTAAAAATATT
>NZ_WHJC01000072.1 GCF_009295725.1 Clostridium tarantellae | reverse complement strand
GTTATTTACCTCCTGTTGGTGTTTTTATTTCTTGTTATTTATATTGTGCCATACTGGAGGAAAATATAAAAACTTAACTTCAAAAAAGTTAGGTGAATTAATGGTTGCGGAATTCCGCAACCGACTAATTAAAAGTTAAATAGAAAGGAGAAAGTTAATGATTGGACTAGATTTAAAGTTTGATTTTGGAGAAATAAAAGAAATAAGTGCTATTAAGATTAATCTTAGAAGTATTAATAAAAATAATGTAGCAAATAAATACAAAATATATGCAATTACAGATAATGGTGATTTTTTTATTAAAGATATTGATATAATTAAAGATTTGAAAAATGATCAATTATCTTTAGGAGAAACTATAAAAGCTAAAGGAATAAAATTAGTAGCATTAAATAATACAATTGATTTATATAATATTGCTAGTTTAGAAGTAAAACAAGTTAATAAAGAGTTAAAGAAATATAATAATATTTCTTTGGAAAATACTGGAGAAGAAAAGGATATAAGTGAAGATTTAAATTCATTAAAGTTATTAGAGGAAGGTACTATTATTGCAAGGTTTAATGCCACAGATACCTCTAGTGTGCATAGTATTTTAGGAATAAGTAATAGTAATACTATTAATGGGTATTTTTCTATATATGCCATGTCAGCGCGTGTAGGGGTAGAGATAAGAAATCAAACAACAGAGGGAAATACTGGGGATGGAACTACAAATTTAGCCCATATTTATGCATATTCTATTTTAAATGAAGGTATTAATACTATTGCGTTCAAAGTAACAAAAGGCATTGGTTATAGTTTATATTTAAATGGAATTTTAATAAAAGAAACCACTGATGGAATTACTAGCTTTTTATCAAATATTCAAGGGTTAGATAAAGTATTTATTGGTAAAACTAAAAGATATTCAGGAAATGAATATCTTTTTAAAGGAAATATAGATTTTGTAAGAATATATGATAAACCTTTGCCAAATGAATATTTAATAAAACAAACTAGGGAAACAAAATCTCCTTTAACAGAAGAAATTTTACCAGAAGGTGTTTATAAAAGCAAAGTAGAAGAAATATTTTATCCACAGTATTTAGGTTCTAATAATTATAGAATTCCAGCTTTATACACAACAAAGTTAGGAACAGTTTTAGCTGCTATAGATGCAAGAATATCTAGTGGTAGAGATTCTCCTAATAATATAGATACTGCTATTAGAAGAAAAGAACTAAATAAAAATTGGGAAATGGGAAAAATAATTTTAGATTTTCCTGATGCAGCATCAGCCATAGATACAAGTTTATTACAAGATAGAGATACAGGAAGAATTTTTTTAACCGTAACTCATTTTGCTCATGGGTATGGCTTTCCTAATGTTATACAAGGTACAGGTTATGAAAATATTAATGGGAAAAAATATTTAAACTTATATGATTCAAGTGGTAATAAATATACTGTAAGAGAGGGATTTAAAGTTTATAATAGTTCAGGAAATACAACTAACTATACTTTAGATATAGATAACAATTTATATGAAAATGGAAGCAAAATTAATAATATTTTAACTTCCAGTAGTCCATTAAAGGTTCTAGGTACTAGTTTTCTTGTGCTTATATATAGTGATGATGACGGAAAAACATGGAGTAAGCCTAGAGATTTAAATCCAGAAACTAAAGAGAATTGGATGAAATTTATGGGTACAGGTCCAGGAAGAGGACTACAAATAAAAAATGGCCAGCATAAAGGAAGGTTACTTTTTCCTATTTATTATACAAATTCATCAAATTTTCAATCAAGTGCTATTATTTATAGTGATGATCATGGTGCTACTTGGAAAAGAGGAGAATCACCTAATGATAATAGATTAGGGCAAATAGGAAACTCAGATACAGTATCTAGTGGAAGTCAATTAACAGAATCACAAGTGGTAGAAATGCCTAATGGACAGTTAAAATTATTTATGAGAAACACAGGTAATGGTGGATATGTAAGAGTTGCAACTAGTTTTGATGGAGCAGAAACTTGGTATGAGGATGTAGAATTAGATAAATCATTAAGAGAGCCATATTGTCAGTTAAGTGTAATAAATTATAGTAACAAAATAGATGGAAAGGATGCTATTATTTTTTCAAATCCAGATGCAACAAGTAGAAGTAATGGTTCTATAAAAATAGGATTAATAAGTGAAAACGGAACCTATAGTAATGGACAAACTAAATATTCAATTGAATGGAAATATAATAAAGTTATTAAGCCAGATTTTTTTGCTTATTCTTGTTTAACTGAACTTCTAGATGGAAATATAGGTGTTTTTTATGAGGGTACAGGCAACCAGCAAATGTCATATATGTCTATGAATATAGAATATATAAAATATATTCCTGAAATATTAGTTACTACTCCTAAAATAGAAAAAATAGAAATATTAGAAAATAAACTATATAAAGCTGGAGAAAGTATTTCATTAAAAATAAATTTTAGTGAGGTAGTAAGTATCATAGGTAATAAAGAAATAGAAGTAGTTATAAATAATGAAACCATTAAATTTACTATAGATAGAATTAAGAGTGGAAAAGAGTATATATTTAAAGGTAATATACCATTTAATTTAACTAATGATCAGTATATATTAACTATTAAGAGTAATAACAATGTTAACTTTATAGGGATATTTAATAAAATTATTAATATAACTGAAGATATTAAAGTAGAAAATAAATTATATATTGAAGATATGGAAGTTAACGAAGAATTAAATATTGAAGGTGCTTTTGTAAATAGTTTGCAACTTCCTTTGAAAACTTATGAAAATATAAGCATAGTAAATACAGGAGAAGAAAAAGATATTTCTTTAGATTTAAATGAAATAAAATCCTTAACAGAAGGAATTATTATTGCAAAATTTAATGCTACAGATACATCTAGTGTTCATAGTATTTTGGGAATAAGTAATAGTAAAACTAATAATGGATATTTTGCTATGTATGTTTCATCTTCAAGAGTAGGCGTGGAAATAAGAAATCAAACAGCAGAGGGAAATACCAATGATGGAACTACAAATTTAGCACACATTTATGTAGATGTTGCTGTAAATAAAGGAATTAATACTATTGCATTTAAGGTTAATAAAGGATTAGGATATAGTTTATATTTAAACGGTGTATTAGTAAAAGAAATAAAGGATAGTGATACTAAGTTTTTAGCTGATATTAAAGGTTTAGATACTATGTTTATTGGAAAAACAAAAAGATTTTCAGGAAATGAATATGTATTTAAAGGAAATATTGATTTCATAAAGGTTTATAAAGAAACTATGGATAATGAAAATCTTTTAAAAGCCTATGAAAATATAAATATAGTAAATATAGGAGAAGAAAAAGAAGTTTCTTTAGATTTAAATGAAATAAAATATTTAACAGAAGGGTCTATTAGTGCAAAATTTAATGCTACAGATGTGTCACAGGTTCATAGTATTTTAGGAATAAGTAATAGTAAAACCAATAATGGATATTTTGCTTTATATGTTACTTCTTCAAGAGTAGGCGTGGAAATAAGAAATCAAATAATAGAAGGAAATACTAGTGAAGGAACTACAAATTTAGCTCATATTTATGCTGATGTTACTTTAAATAATGGAGTTAATACTGTTGATTTTAAGGTTACTAAAGGAATAGGCTATGAACTATATTTAAATAATGCATTAGTAAAAGAAATAAAGGATAGTAATACTAAGTTTTTAGCTGATATTAAAGGTTTAGATACTATGTTTATTGGAAAAACAAAAAGATTTTCAGGAAATGAATATGTATTTAAAGGAAATATTGAGTTCTTAGGTATTTATAAAGAAAATTCAAAGAATGACTATCTTTTAATGGAAACTGGTGTAACTAAAAAGCCTAATGAAGAAGATATATTACCAGATTATATTTATAAAAGTAAAGTAATAGATGTGTTTAAGCCAGGTGATTTAAACTCTAGTAACTATAGAATTCCAGCGCTTATTACTACTAAAAAGGGAAATATTATAGCTGGTATTGATGCTAGAATAGGAGGAGGTCATGACTCACCAAATAATATTGATAGTGCTATAAAAATAAGTAAAGATGGAGGACTTACTTGGGATAGTGGAAAAATTGTAATAAATTATCCAGATCAAGCTTCTATTATAGATATAAGTTTATTACAAGATGAAACAACAGAAAGAATATTTTTATTAGTAGATGCTTTTCCACATGGATATGGAGCATTCCAAGCTAAAAGGGCAAGTGGATTTAAAACTATAAATAATACAAGATGTATGATTTTATTAAATTCAAGTAATGTGGAATTTTATTTAAGACCAGATGGAAAAGTAATAGATGGTTCAGGAATAATTACTGCCTACACCGTTGATGGAGATAATAATTTATATAAAAATGCTGTGAAAATTGGAAATATATTTGGAGCAACTAGTGAATTAAAAGCTTTTGGAACATCTTATTTGGCTTTAATTTATAGTGATGATGAAGGTGAAACTTGGAGTAAACCTAATTTCATATCAGGACAATTTAAAAAAGAATGGATGAGCTTTTTAGGAACAGGACCAGGTAGAGGAATACAAATTAAAAATGGAGTTAAAGCAGGAAGGCTTATATTCCCAGTTTATTATTTAAATAGCAATGTAAGACAAAATAGTGCTGTAATATATAGTGATGACCATGGAGTAACTTGGAAATTAGGAGAATCCCCTAATGATGGAAGAGTAGAAGGTACTACTACCATATCATCAGAAACTTTAAGTAGTACTGCCTATGAACTTACAGAAGCTCAAGTAGTGGAAATGCCTAATGGTCAATTGAAAATGTTTATGAGAAATAGAGCAGCATATGCTAGAATTGCTACTAGTTTTGATTATGGTGAAACTTGGGATAAAACTGTTGAATTAGATACAGCATTAAGAGAGCCATATTGTCAGTTAAGTGTAATAAATTATAGCAATAAAGTAGATGGAAAAGATGCTATTATTTTTGCTAATCCAGATGCAACAAGTAGAAGTAATGGTTCTATAAAAGTAGGGTTAATAAGTGAAAGTGGAACCTATAGTAATGGGCAACCTAAATATTCAATTGAGTGGAAATATAACAAGGTAATTAAAGAAGGATATTTTGCATATTCTTGTTTAACTGAACTTCCAAATGGGAATATAGGGTTATTCTATGAAGGCACACCTAACTTAAACATGTCCTATATAGCTGTGGATTTAGAATATATGAAATATAATTTTGAAACTATGACTGAAATTAAATCAATAGCTCTTTTAAATAATAAAACAAGTTATGAAGCAGGAGAAACTATAGGAGTAAAAATTTTATTTGATCAAGCAGTTAGTATAATTGGAAATAGAACTTTAGATATAATGCTAGATAATATATTAATTAAACTTGATACTATGGAAGTTAAAGGAAATGAATGCTTATTTACAGGAAAAATTCCTTTAAGCATTGCAAAAGCACAATTTAGTGTAACTATTAAAGCAAATAAGGATATGAAAATTATTAATATTTATAATTTAGTTACAACTATAGAAAAAGATATTTTATTACCTGAAAGAATAAATGTAATAAATACAACTCCATTATCAACAGAAATAAATAATCCAAATTATAGTTATAATGCTGTAAATGGAGTACTAGAAAATGGAGCATTAATAGAGGATGCAGGAGGAACAAAGGTAGCGGGATGGATAGGAGGCCCAAGAGATGGGGCAACTACAGTAACAGTAAATGTAGCAAGTTCAGGAAGCTATAAGTTAGCTATTCAGTATATAGGAGCAGATGCCAACAGAAATTTAAAGATAGATATTAATGGAATAAATACAGGAAGTATATATACTCCACTGATGACATCAGGCTGGACAATAGCAGATGCTAAAACTTTTATTATAGAAATAAAACTAAATAGCGGAATAAATACCATTAAATTTCATGGGGATGGAACGAATTATGGTCCAAGTTTAGGTACTATAACTTTAATTTTAACAAGTACAACACAAAGTAGTAATGAATTTATAAAAAATAAAAATGTAGAAATATTTAATATTTATGAAGATTTAGAAAGTAGTAATAATACGTCTCAAAATTATATTATTGAATATAATAATAGTATTTTTTCTTTAGAAGAAGGTGAACAATTAGTTAATAATATTAAAATAACTACAAAAAAAGTAAATGATGAATCTGTTAAAGTGAATATTTCTAATTGAGTTTTAAGCTCAAAATGAAAATATGCTCTTGATATTTATAAAGAATTATTTATTAAATGAACTAGAAACTTTATTTTATCAAGAGTACATTTTCAATATGAGTTAAGTTGTAGTTTAAAAAAATAAAAGGAGACTGTTATGAGCATAGATATTAATACAATTATGAATACTTTAACTGTTCCTATAGTAAATAAAGGGGATAAAAAGCTTAAAATGCCTATAGTACCATCAGAATATACTATAGAATTTATAGGAGCGGATTTAAAACAAATTATAGATAAAGATATGAATATTTATGAACCTTTAATTGACACAACTGTATTAGTAGCTTTTAAAATAAAACAAAATAATAATTTTATAGATACTAAAGATATAGAAATACTTATTCCTGGTAAATACGCTAAAAGTATTAGTGAAAATAATAAAAAGCCTGATGTGGTACCAGACTTAAGAGAATGGGTTGGGGGGACAGGTGTTTTTATACCAAGTAATATAAGTAGAATTGTTATAGATTCAAATTATGAAAATGAACTAACAAATATAGCTAATAAATTTAAAAGGGATTATGAAGAAATTGTAGGTAGTGATTTAAAAATAGTATCAGGAAATCCTAAAGTGGGAGATTTCTATTTTACACTTTATTGTGATGATGAAATTATAGGAAAAGAAGGATATTATATCTATATAAGGGATTATATTAGAATAGAAGCTATAAGTAAGAATGGTTTGTTTTATGGTACAAAATCAATACTTCAAATTATAAAACAAAAAGATAATATAATACCTAAAGGTATAATAAGAGATTTTCCAAAGTATGAAATACGGGGACTTATGCTTGATGTAGCAAAAAATTTTTTTCCTATTGAAGATTTAATAAAAATTTTTGATATTATGGCTTGGTATAAGCTTAATGATTTGCATATACATTTAAATGATAATTTATTAGATATAAATGAAGATAATTGGAAAAATGTTTATTCATCTTTTAGATTAGAATCGGAAAATTATCCAGAAATAACAGCTAAAGATGGATATTATTCTAAGGATGAATTAAGAAGATTAATAAAGTTAGGAAAAGAGTATGGAATAGAAGTGGTTGCTGAGATAAACCTTTTATCTAATGCACTATCATTTGTTAAATATAATCCAGATTTATCTTTAGGTAGTGGAGAATTAATAAATTATTTAGATGTATCTAATCCTGAAATATATGGTTTCATAGATATATTATTAAAAGAATATTTATCAGGAGAAGATCCAATATTAGGGCATAATTCTTTTCATATTGGTGCTAATAATTATTATGATCATAAAGAGTATATAGAATCTTTTAGGGGATGTATTAATTATTATTTAAAACAGTTAAGGGATGAATATGGAGTAACACCAAGATTATGGGGAAGTTTAAGTAAGTATTTAGGAGAAACATCTATAATAAATGAAAATGTAATTATGAATATTTATAATTTACAGTATAGTGATGTAAATGAAATGTTAAAACAAGGGTATGAAATAATAAATACTTTAGAGGATTTATTATATATAGATTCAGTAGCTAAGGCATATAATGATTATTTAAATATAGAATATTTATACAATAATTGGAGTGTTAATGATTTTAAAAATTATAAAATACTTGAAGCAAATTCTGGTTTAAAAGGAGCAACTTTTGCCTTTTGGAATAGTGAGGCTAAAGAGGGAGTAAATGATTTTGATATTTATTATAGAATATTGCCAGCTATGCAAATTATTACAGAAAAAACTTGGACAGGAAAAGTAAGTAGAGATTTTGAAAGTTTTCAAAATATTTGTAAAAGCATAGTTGAGGTTCCAGGAGTAAATTTATTTTTTGATGATAATAAAACTTTAAGTACATCTAATGAAATTTTACAGAATTACTATGTTTATAAAGGTAATTTAGGAAATGGTGCTAAAATAGATTCTAATAATTTTGTTAGTTTCATAGGAGGAATTGATAAAGGATATGTAGAAGTTTTGGTAAATGTAAAAGATTCAGGCAAATATAATTTGAATATTAGTTATTTATCACCAGATATAGATAGAATTTTTAGAGTAGATATAAATGGAGTGAGCACAGGATTAATTTATAATGCAGTTAAGACTAATGGAATTATTGAAAAATTAAATTTAACTTTAAATTTAATTTTAGGAGATAATAAAATTAAATTTTATGGAGATTCTTCTGAATATAGTCCAAGCTTAGGCAGTTTTACTTTAGAAAGTATAGCTACAGATTCATTTACTTTTTTAGATGTAAGTAATAATGAAGTAGCTATGGTAGAACTTAATATGGATAGTAAAAATTTGAAAATTAACATTAGTGATTATGAAAATTATTTAAGATGGGGAAATTTATTAGAGTTTAATAAAATAAAAAAAGATAATATAATTCCTAAATATAATTTAACTTCAGCAATTCTTTCTAATGGTGCTAAAATTGATTTAAATACAGGCATAGTAAATGGTATTGGAGGAAAAGATGATGGAGCAGCAACAGTAACTTTATCTGTAAGTGAAAGTACTAAATATAATATGGAATTAAGCTATAGTAATTTAGATACTGAAAGTAAAGTTATTACAGCAGATGTTAATGGAACTAATATAGGTATAAATTATACTATGTATCCAAATAAGTATGGAAAAATTAATATTTCTATTTTTTTGAATGAAGGTAATAATATTATTAAACTTCATGGTGATGGACAAAATTATGCTGCAAGTTTAATAAATTTTACTTTAAGTAAAAAAGTTTTAAGTGATTATGATGAAGCAAAAAAATTACTTTTAGGTTCAGAGGAATTTAATATAGTATTTGTAGGGAATAGTATAACCCATGGTGCATGGCACACTAAAGGTCATAGAAGCTTTGCAGAACATTTTAATGAGAGAATAAGAGGAGAATATGTAGGGAAATATTTAAAGAAAAATAATTTCACTATAAATACAGGAGTATCTAGTGCCGTTACTACAGATATATTAAATTATTTTCATAGAAGAATAGCGGTTTATAATCCTAAAATTGTAATAATATTAATTGGGATGAATGATTGTGCCAATAATATGGTCCCATTAACCCAGTATAAAATTAATGTAAAAACTTTAATAAATAAAATAAGAGGAATTGGAGCTATACCAGTATTACAAACTTGTAATACTATAAATCCTATAGGAAGCAGGGGAAGTTTACCACAATATATGGATGCTGTTAGAGAAATCTCAATTTCAGAAGAATTACCTTTAATAGATCATTATAAATATTGGATAGAACAACAAGCTAAGGATTCTACAACTCAATCTAAATGGCTAAGTGATGCTATACATCCTAGTGCAGAGGGACACTTAGCTATGGCAAAAAAAATATTTGAATATTTTGATTTGTTGGATTCTAATAGTTATACTTCTAATATGAGCTATCCAATTAATGTTCCAAGAGATTTAGGAAGATATGTGGATACAGTAGTATATCCTAAATATAATATTCAAGGTATTGAACCATTAGTTAGTTATATGGTGAATAAAGAATTTACAGGGGTTGAATATATAGATAAAACTGAAGATTTAAGAAAATTAAAAGCATTATCAAAAGGAACTATTGTGGCAAGGTTTAAACTTAGCACTTCTGAAAATGCAAAAACTATCTTTAGTATATCAGATTCAAAAGCAGATGCTAGTAATGCTACTTTAGCAATAAATTCAGGAGCAATTCATTTTTCAGTTAGAAATAATGGAGTTCTTACAACTAATATAACTACTAGTAAAATAGGATATAATGATGGTAATTGGCATATAGTTGTGGCAGATGTAAGTGATAAGGGAACAAAAATTTATGTAGATGGAGTGAATATACACACAGAGGCATCTAAAGGATTTTTTAATTTAGTAACTTCTGCTGATACAATAGGTATAGGAAGAAATTTAGACTCTAAACCAGCAGGGGAGTGGTATTATAAAGGAACTATTTCTTATGTAAATATTTATGATAATAATTTAATAGAAGATGAAATTATAAGTTTAAGTAAATTTCCTTTAATTAATTATAAAATTGATAGACAATTTATGGATAGTGAATATATAGAAAAAACTGAAGATTTAAGCAAATTAAAAACATTATCAAAAGGAACTATTGTGGCAAGATTTAATCTTACTACTTTTGAGAATGCAAAAACTATTTTTAGTATATCAGATTCAAAAGTGGATGCTAGTAATGCTACTTTAGCAATAAATTCAGGAGCAATTCATTTTTCCGTTAGAAATAATGGAATTATTACAACTAATATAACCACTAGTAAAAAAGGATATAATGATGGTAGATGGCATACTGTTGTGGTTAATGTAAGTGATATGGAAATAAAAATTTATGTAGATGGAGTGAATATACACACAGAAGCATCTAAAGGATTCTTTAGCTTAGTAACTTCTGCAGATACAGTAAGTATAGGAAGAAATTTAGACTCTAAACCAGAAGGAGAATGGTATTATAAAGGAGCTATTTCATATATAAATATTTATGATAATAATTTAACTGAGTCTGAATGTATAAGTATAAGCAATGAAAATGCATTAAAGAATTTAACAGATATAAGTAATATAATAGCATCTAATGATGAAGGTGCTTGGATATTTGTAGGGAATAATGTTACAGCAGGCAAGAGTACAACTTATGGGCATAGAAGTTATGTGGAACATGTTGAAGAAAGAATAAGATGGGAATTAAATAATGGAAGTATGACAAGAAGAGAAAAATTCATGATAAATATGTCTTCAAAGGATATTACATCTGTGGATATATTAAATGATTTTAACAATTTAATAGGAAGGTTTAATCCTAAAGTAGTATTTTTAATGGTTGGAGATAATGAAGAAATTTCAGCTCTAAGTTTTAAAAATAATTTAAATAATATTATTTCGAAAATAAAGGAGCTAAATGCTGTAGTTGTTTTACAGACTCCAATATTTAATGGAAAAGATTTAGATGAATATATAAATGTATTGGAAGAAATAGCTAATTATCAAAAGATATTATTAATAGATCATTATGATTATTGGTTTAAATTACAACAAACTCAACCTGAATTAAGAGATTCCTGGCTTAATAGCAATTTAGAAGTAAATCATAGAGGACAATTAGAAATTGCAAAGAAAATATTGAAGGATTTAAATATTTTTTCTTCAAGTAGCATAACTTGTTCATTTACAATAAGTACTCCAGGAGATAATTTAGAAAAATCTAAAAATGAATTAGCAATTAAAATAAAAGAAGCATATTCGTTATACAATAATTCTAAAGAAGGAACTTCTATAGGTGAATTCCAAATAGGATCAAAAAAAGACTTGCTAAACACAATAAAACAGTGTGAAAAATTACAAAATAATATTACAGCAGATGTAATAATGTTAACTCAATCAAGAAGAAATTTACAATTAGCTATTAATGAATATATTGAAAGAAAAATTTAATTAATTATATTAGAGATACAAAGTGCTTTAAGGATATAGTCTTAAAGTACTTTTTTAAAAGTAAAAAAGCTTAAAAGGAATAAATAGAAAGAAAGATTATTTAAACAATAATTATACATAGATATAAATAATGAAAATTGTTAAAATATAGGGAGTATATTATTTTAGAAAGGAATAATTTTATGAATATTTTTAAAAAATATTTTAAAAGAAATACAAAAGGTAATAAAAATATAAAAAAATTTTTATTAATAGCTTTTGTATTAAATTTAATTCAATTAAGCTTGGTATCTATATTAATTGTTTATAGTGGTGAAAGTAATAAGCTAAAAATTTATAGTAATGAAGGTTATTACTTAGTATATTCATTAATTATATTAATTATTTTTAATGTGATTATAACATTAACATTATATTGTTTTGTTTTTTATAAAAAAAATGATGAATATATTAAAGAAAATTTGGATAATATTCAAAATTTAAATAGAAAATTAAGAGAACAAAGACATGATTATTTAAATCATATACAGGTTATTTATGGTCTTTTAGAACTTGAAGAATTTAAAGAAGCTAAAAATTATATAGGTGCGACTTGTTGCTAGACAAAGGTAAGCGAGGGTTTACTATAAAACTAGCCTAATAATTTATAAAATTATTAGAACTGATATTACGAAAGGTAGAATGATAGAGTAACGTCTTGAAATGCCTTCTCAAAGGTACGACTAGCGTTTTGGTAGGTAAATATCAAAAGGTTAGAAGCTCGTTAAAATGACTAAGAGCCACCCTAACAGATAATGCTGAGGAAATGCGAACTGGAGGCAGCCGAGTGGTGATAGGTCTAGAGTCTAGAAATGCCTATGGTTAGTATGTTTATAAGAACTGACAAAGTTGGGAATGTACGGGTCTAAAAATTTAATATTCAGAAATGAATATGTCACAAATAAGTGAAGTGAGTGTGGAATAGTAAAAGTCTATGTTATGAAACTCCATATAGTGTTACAGGCACTATCAAGCTTACAGACTCATACCAACGACCTAAGGGTATATGTATAGATAGTAATATCGGAACAAGGAAAGCTTGGAATATTGAGGTTTTACCACCGTTGAAATATTGATAAGGAAAACTATAGTGTATAACTTATCTTAATCCAAGTGAGAGCGGTGGCATGAAGCTGTAATGAATATTGTAATGATATTCTAGCAATAGCCACTAGACAATTTGTTCATTGATAATTAAATACTGAATAATCCAAGGTTCGAGTAAGACTAAGAGATACGAACCCGAAGGTACTTAGTACAAGGAGGAATTAGTAGACTTGGAGGAAAGCTTAACCTTAGAGAAAAGACAATTACTAAGAAGCAATGAGTATTATGATATGCAAGATACCTTTGATTGAATAGTGGTACTGATGAATATAAGAATCTTGTGTGGTTAACAACACAGGTTCATAAGCTTATACACAGTACAAACTTAGATACAATAGCTAAGTATCTAAATGTTTTAAATTTGGATAATAAAGGTTTGAAAAAAGTTAATTTTTTAAGAAAGTTAGTAGGAAATTCAGTTATTTAATTAAATGAAAAGTTCAAATTGTTGGAACGCCGTATGCGGCGAAAGTCGCACGTACGGTGTGGAGTGGGGGAAAAGCTAGAGATAATTTCAAAGGCTTACCTATCACTATAACCTGTATATAAAGATATAATAAAAGTAAGTAAAGTTTTAAGAACTGCTCATCCAGCTATAAATGCATTATTACAAGCTAAAATGCAAATGGCAGAAAAGTACAATATAGATATATGTATAGAAGTAAAAAGTAATTTAGATAAGATACCTATTGAACCTTGGGAATTTTGTAAGGTGTTATCTAATATTATTGATAATAGTGTACAAGCTCTTATTAGTAAAGAAAAGAATAGAAAACTTAATATAGATATAAGTGAAGATAAAAAAGAATATTATATTTCTATATTTAATAATGGCCCTAAAATTTCTAAAGAAAATTTAAATAATATATTTGAAGAAGGATTTACCACTAAAAAAGAAAATGGTCATGGAGTTGGTTTATTTATAGTAAAAAATATAATAAAAGAAGCTAAAGGAGATATATAT
>NZ_WHJC01000071.1 GCF_009295725.1 Clostridium tarantellae | reverse complement strand
TTATTTTTATTAGTGAAAAAATTTAAAATAAAGTATATTTTTATAAAAATTATGTGCATTTCATTGAATAAGAACATATGTTTACTAATGCTATTTTTAGCATTTTTATATGTTTTGATAGGTATTATTTAATTTACAATAAAGAGTTTTCAATAAATATATAATATTAGTATTGAAAATAATAATTTTACATAAACTTAATTTAAAAATTATAAATTAAGAAAGGTGTAAAATTATTATGGAAAAAATACATGAGAATAAAAAGAAGAAATTCTTAATATTTTTATTAATATCATTATTTTTAATTGTATTTATATTAGGTGGTATATGTATTTGGTACTTAAAGTTACAAAAAGAGCAAACTAGAGTTACATCAGGTAATATAAAACATGAAATTTTAGAAAATTTAAATGTAACTAGTACAGCTTTAGATATTTCTTCTGATAAGGAAGTAAATAAAGATATATGGATACATAATTTAAGTAACTCCTCCGCTTTATTAAGAGTAAAAATAACCCCTGTATGGATATATAATTCTAGGAAAATTTCCAAATTAAATAATGAAGAATATGTAAGTTTGATTTTTGCAAAGGATATGTATAAAAATTGGATAAAAGGAAATGATGGTTATTATTATTATAAACATATTTTATATGCTCATAATGATAAGGATGTTCATCCTATTAATGATATAGGAAAAAATATTACTGAAAATTCTTGTTATAGTGCTCAATTATTAGATCATATTGAATTAAAGGATAAAAGGGATTATGAAAATATTTATATAGACGGTAATTTTGATATTATAATTGAATCTGAAACCTTAGATGTAAATATGGATTTAGCTAAAAAACAATGGAAAATAGATAAAGAGCCTTTAGTATTAGAAGAATTAACTAAAATTATTAAAAATAAAAAATAAATTTTTTGTAAGATATGTATAGTAAATTTAAAAGTGCTATACATATTTTTTTGTAAATTTTATATTAATAATTGAAAAATTCTAAATATATTTATTAAAACAGTTTTTATAAAACCTATTTGTATATAATTAAACTATGTAAACATTTAAAGGAGTGGTTTAACTATGAATTATAATATTATTCCTCAACTTAAAAATGTAGAAATACATAGTAAGTTGATTAAATTAAATGATTTTTATATTGATGATAGTATTTCTAGTATTTCAAAAGTTCCTAAAGAATTTTTATTAGAAGGATCTTTTAATGAACTAGATGGAAAATATGCTATAAAATTTATAAAAAATAAAATGAACATAAAAGATGCTTATAAAATAGAAATTAAGGAAAAGGAAATAAATATTTATGCTGAGGACTTAGGTGGATTAATTTATGCCTCTTCTACTGTTTCTCAACTTGACATTCTAAATAATGGTACTTTAAAAGAATGTATTATTGAGGATAGTGCTGATATGAGTTTTAGAGCTATGTCAGATGATATATCAAGAGGACAAGTTCCTACTTATGAAAATTTTCAACAGGTTATTAAAAATTTAGCTAGATATAAGTATAATGTGTATATGCCTTATATTGAAGATGTTTTCAAATTTAAATGTTGTCCAGATTGGGGAAAATTTTCAGATGGTTTAAGTGGAGAAGAGTGGAAAAGTTTAAGTGAATATGCTAAACAATATAATATACAAATAAGACCTATTATAAATTTATTAGGGCATTTTGATAAAAATACTTCACTTAAAGAACTACAAAAATTAACTATTCAAAAAGAAGATGGTAGTCATACGGATGTAATAGACCCTTTTAATCCTAAAGTTAAACCTTTATTAAGTAAAATATTTGATGAAGTTGTTGAAGCATTTGGTGCTGGTGTTATCCATGTAGGAGGAGATGAGCCTAGCGAATTAACAGAGGTTTATGGCAAAGAAAAAGGAGGAAAAGCATTTATAGATCATTACACATGGATTCATAATGAACTTGAAAAACGTGATTGTGATATGATGATGTATGCTGATTTCTTTGCACCACCTTGGGGAGATTATTCTGTGGGGCTTGAAAAAGCTTTAGAACTACCTAAAGGTATAAATTTTGTATTTTGGGATTATAACCCTAAAGATTATTATCCTTATGTGGAAAAACTAAGAGAAATTGGTTTAACTGTAACTGTTTCTCCTGGTTCTTGGACTTGGAATAGATTTGCTTCAAATATTAAAGCTTCTTGGGGAAATACTAAAGGATTATTAAAAACTGCAAATGGTCAATGTGATCACATGATAATGTCTAGTTGGGGGGATGGTGGCGATTGTCCTCGAGAATTAATGTGGCCTGGTGTTATAATAGGAGCACATTTTGCTTGGAATAATAATTCTTCTTATGAATTTGAAGATTTTTATTATGCATATCACAAATTATTTTTTGGTTTAGATGAAGAGGATGCTAAAAATCTTTTAAATGTTTATCATTATGATAATGTAATGAATCTTGATGATAATTTTATATTTAAACTTGAAATTTTTAAAACTCCTTTAGAAATAAGTGATTTTGAATTTAAAAAGAATGCACATTTATTAATAGATGAAATGAATAAAGCTTTATCTAATATAGAGAAAATGAAAATTAAAAGAAATATTAATATTTTTGATGCCTTATATTTATCTGCTATGAAAATTAAATTTACTGCTGAAAAATTAACTTATTTACCTTGGGAAAAATTAACTTCAAGAGAAGATGCTATGACTTATATTAATAAAGTTCTTTATTTAGCAAGTGAAATAGAAAAATTAAGATTATATCATGAAAAAGTATGGTTTGCTTCTAATAGAAAAGCTGATTGGGGTTATGTGGATACTTTATACCATGATTTAAGAGATGAATTTTATTCTTTAGCTAGAAGATTTAAAAATTTCAAAAAGTTTTATGCTTAAATAAATTATCCTTATTAACATCCATATATTATAAATTTAAAAATAATAAAAAAGTATATATAAAATTAAAAGTTATGGAAAAAAGAGTAGGCATTTAATATTAAATACCTACTTTTTTGCTTATATATAGATACTAACAATATAAGAATATTCTATAAAAATAGTTAAAATAATTAACATCATTAACTTATTAAGGTTAAATAGAAATATTTAACCTTAGAATAAATTGACTATATAGTATAAAAGATGTATAAATAAATAGAGTATGTGTTATTCAATATAAATTTAACAAAAGAATTTAGATAATTGAAGGAGAGAATTTACAATGATTAACGGAAAGATGAAAACGATTAGTTTGATTTTAGCTACTTTAATATGCTCTACTGCTTTAGTAGGCTGTAAAACTATTTCTGCAAATAATCAATCTACTACAAACCAAACAACAAATGAAAATTCTAATGTTAAGCTTGAAAAATTAGGTTGGGCTAAAGATAACTATAATGCTTTAGAAAAAGTTATTGAAGATAACGGAAAAGGCAGTAAAAATTATGTGGAAGATGAAAAACCTTATGCAGTTTTTGATTGGGATAATACCTCTATATTAAATGATGTAGAAGAAGCTTTACTTGCTTATCAATTAATGAATCTAGAATTTAAAATGACTCCTGAAGAATTTAGTAAAGTTATAAGAACTAAAATACCTAAAGAAAATTTTAAAAAAGAGTTCAACAATAAAGAGGGAAAACCAGTAAATATAGATTTAATTGGAACTGATATAGATGCTGATTATAAATATTTATATGAAAATTATAAAGGATTTAAAGGAAATAAATCTTTAGAAGAAATTAAAAATACTAATGAATATAAAAGTTTTATAACAAAAGTTAGATATTTATATGCAGCTATTGGTGATACTTTTAGTTCAGAAATAAGTTATCCGTGGGTTACTTATTTATTTGCAGGTATGAATTCTGATGAAGTTGCTAAATTAACAGATAAATCTAATGACTATTGGTTAAAAGAATCTTTAGGTGAAGAAACATGGACAAGTCCTGATGAGCATCCAGGAAAAGCAGGCATAGTTTCTGTTACTTTTAAAACAGGATTAAGAACTACAAAGGAAATGCAAAACTTATATAAAACTTTAATGAAAAATGGTTTTGATGTATACATTTGCTCTGCTTCATACATAGATGTAGTTAAAGAATTTGCTACTAATTCAAAATATGGTTATGAATTACCAGATGATCACATTTATGCTATGGAATTAAAAAAAGATAGTAATGGAATTATAGAACCTGAATATAATAATGAATATTATCAAACTCAGGGCGCTGGTAAAGTAGAAACTATAAAGAAATTTTTAATTTCAACTCATAAGCAAGAACCTATTATTGTTGGTGGAGATAGTAATGGGGATGTTCCTATGTTATCAGACTTTAAAAATACTAAGATAAGTTTAATAATAAATAGATGTAAAGATGGAAAAATAGGAACGCTTTGCAAAAAAGCTGCTGATACTATAGGAAAATCTGATGCTAGATATTATTTACAAGGCAGAAATGAAAATAATGGTGATTTCACAGGAAATGAGGAATCTATACTATTAGGAAGTGATACTGAACAACTTCTTAATTAGTTTTTTAAGACAAATTATATATGTTATAAAATAAAAAGCAGAAGCTCTTAATAATGAGTTTTTGCTTTTTTTAGTATATAAAAAATATGATTTGTTTAAACTAAATTTACAATAATAAAAAAGGACGATGATAATGGGGTATATAAATTTTAAAGAAGAATGTTTTACAGCTAATGAACAATTAAAAAATAGAATTTTAAATAATGAAAATTTATTTAATAAAATTACCTCTTCAAAAAAGCTTTCTAAGGAATTTACTCCTAGTAATGAATTAAGTTTTAAATGTTTTAAAGAAAGAACTTTTGGTAATTCATATTATAAAAATGAAAAAGATTTTATTACTATAGAAAATAAAAATATCATTTGTTCAAAGTTTTATAAATGTAATTTTAATAACCTTAAGTTTAAAAATTGTAAGTTTATAGGATGCATATTTGAAGATTGTAACTTTGAAAAGGGTGGAGTCATATTTGAAAAGTGTATTTTAATAAAAGAGGATAGTGATGAATATCCTAATTTAAACAGAAAAGATAATTGGGGATGTACATTTAAAAATTGTAAAATGTATGTTAAATTTATTAGCTCCAACATAGGTTTTGCTATTTTTGATAATTGTTTCATTTATAATAGTTCTTTTCAAATTAGTAATATGACTAGTGTTGTAATTATTAATTCTGAATTGAAAAATTTAAATTTTGAAGATATTAGTTTATTTGGTGCAAAAATTATAAATACTTATATTATTGATTTAGAGTTTACTGATAAAAATCAATCTAAACTTGATGAGCAAACTTTTGTAGATAGAATTCCTTTAAGATATAGGAATAGAAATGAATATGAAGGATTATATATGGTTTACGAAACTTTAGCAAATAAATTTAATAATAATAGTTTGAAAAATAATTTTGGAGAGTATTATTTTTTATGCAAAAATATGCAAAGAAAAACTTTGAATTTTTTGCCAAAAACTGTGTCTTATTTATATTTATTAAGTAGTGGTTATGGTGAAAGACCACTATATTCTATATTATTTTCTTTATTTTTAATATTATTTTTTGCTATATTATATTTATTTTTAGGACTAGATGTAAATGATAATTTAGTACAATATACTATAAATAGTTTAATGAGTACTTCCTTTTTAGATTTTATAAATGATTTTAATGAAGCTTTTAATTTAAGTGTAGGAATGTTTGCTGGCATTGGTCTTATTAATTGTCAGCCTATACCAAAAGCTTATTTTGCATCTAATATTGAAATGTTAGTAGGTGTTGTTATGGTTGGTATAGGAACAAGTACTTTAATTAGAAAACTAATTAAGTAAATTAAAAAGCAAAAACCACCAAGTGAAAAGCTTAGTGGTTTTATTTTTTAATAAGAAAGTTAATGAATTTTATTTATTAATTTTAGAATATAGTATATCATATTCAACTAAAGAAATATTATCAAACTTTTTATTCCAATTAGCTCCAAAAGCTTCTTCAATGTAATTTTTATAATCTATGAAATTTTTATTGTTTAACTCTTTATTTAAAAATACCTCTTCATAATAAGCATATTCTTTTCTTATATTATTTAAATTTTTAAATGCAAAATCTATGTAATCTTCTATACTTAAATATTTATTTTCTAAATGAATTTCCTTTTTATATTTTTCCATAAGTAGTCTCCCTTTAAAAATTTTTTGCAATTTTTAATATCATGTATATATGATATTAAATACATTTTAAATGGACAAGTAAAGCTTATTGGAAGAAGATATAACAGAATACAAAATACCCAAAATTAAGGAAGCAAGTCTTAATTTTGGGTATTAAATTTAAATATGTTCTAATATACTTGTATTATGTTATAACCATGGTTTATAAGAGCTTCTTTTATGGATTGAATATGTGAATGTCCGTTAGTTTCTACGGTAACATCTAAAACTACATTTTTTAATTTATCTTTAGCTTTAAATCTATTATGATATAATTCCACTATATTTGCATTAACTGAAGAAAATACTTGTGCAACTTTAACAGCCTCCCCTGGCTTATCTATAAGTTCCATACTAAAGCATACTAATCTTCCTTTTGATACAAGAGCACTATCTATTAATGAAGAAATGGTAACCATATCAATATTGCCACCACTTATTACAGAGACAACTTTTTTATTTTTTTCATTTAATTTTTTTAATGCAGCAAGGCTAACAACACCTGAAGCTTCTGCTAATAGTTTATGTTTTTCACTTAATGTGAAAAATGCTTCTACTATTTCATTATCAGTAACAGTTACTATATCATCTACATAATCTTTTATAATTTCATAAGTTAAATTACCAGGTTGTTTAACTGCTATACCATCAGCAATGGTATCAACTTTATCAATATTAATTAAATGTCCTTTTTTAAAGCTTTGTTCCATAGCATTTGCTCCTGCTGCTTGAACACCTATAATTTTAATATTAGAATTAATGGATTTAGCAGCAATAGAAATACCACTTATTAATCCTCCACCTCCAATTGGACAAAGAATTATATCCACATTAGGTAAATCTTCTAAAATTTCTAAACCTACTGTACCTTGACCACATATAACATCTATATCATTAAAGGGATGTAAAAAAGTAACTCCTTGTTCTTTTTCTATTCTTTTAGCTTCTTTATACGCATCATCATAAACTTCACCAGCTAACACTATATTTCCACCAAAATCTTTAGTTGATTGAATTTTTAATAATGGAGTAGTTTCAGGCATAACAATAGTTGCTTTTACATTTGCTAATGATGAAGCATAAGCAACCCCTTGAGCATGATTTCCTGCTGAGGAGCAAACAACACCTTTATTTTTTTCCTCTTCTGTAAGAGATCTTATTTTATTAAGTGCTCCTCTTATTTTGTAGGCTCCTGTTAATTGTAAATTTTCACATTTCATAAAAACTTCGTTTTGGCAACCTTTAGAAAATACTTCACTATATAGTAAAGGTGTTTTCATAACAATATCTTCAATATTACGTTTTGCTTTTTTTATTTTATCTAAATACATAATTACTCCTCCTTTTGTAATTTAAAAGAAATTTTTCTAATTTGTTTATATTATATCAAAATTTTCTAGGGATATATAGCAATAATTTGATACATAATGTTATAAAGGATTCTTAAATTAGAATTGAAATAAATATATTAATAAAGAGGTGGAAATTTATGAGCGAAAGAATTAAATCAGTTATAAAGGATACTAGTGGAGAAATTACAGAATATGTTTTATCAAATGGTGAAACAGTTTCTAAACATGAAGGCGTTGAAATGGCTAAAAGAGGAGAGATTGAAGGTGTTATAATATCTCACTCTAAAAAAGGTGAAGGTTATTTAAGAACTAAAGGAGATGGAATAGAAGGAAATAATCTTTCAGAAATGGATTCTGAATAGTTAACTTTAATATAAAAACTTAGGATATTCCTAAGTTTTTTTGTTTACTTTTATTTATTAAATATTAATGCTATGTTTTAAAATAGCTTTAACAAATTTTGTATATTAACTATAACATTACTTATAGACATGGTAGTATTCTCTCAAATTTTATTTGAATAATTATGTGAAATTATTAATATGATAATAAATTTGAAATTAACATTAAAATTTATTACAATTATTGGAATTTTAATAACATTTGTATAATAATATAGAAATAAATTATTATTTTACAAAGGGGAGAAATTTTATGGGGAAAATTTTAAAAATAAATATTGCCAAAATAACAGTATTACTTTTTTCATTTTCATTACTTCTAAGTACTTTAGGTATTAATGTAAAAGCTACTGCTACTGAAAACAATATTGCAAAACTAATAAAAGATGAGAGCAAAGTTACTTCAAAGATAAAATTTAAAGGAATTAAATCTATAGAAAAAGATATAGAAAATGAAGTTGCTATTACTAAGGAAAATAAAGATGATATTATAAGAGTTATTATAGAGCTTAAAGATAAACCAGCAGCTTTAAAAACTAAAAATACTATTCCTTCTGAAGAAGAAATTAATTCTGTTTTAAAAGCTCAAGAATCAGTTAAAGCTAAAGTTATGAATATTACTAAATCTAATATAAAAAATAGTTATGGTAACCTTATAAATGGTTTTTCCTTAGATATTAAAAGAGAAGAAATGAAAGAAATTGAAAATTTACCTGAGGTGCTATCTGTAAGAGAAGCTAATAAATATTATCCTGATATGACCACAGCAAAAGAATTTACACAAGCTTTAAACGTTTGGCAAGATTACGGATTTAAGGGTGAAGGATTAGTTGTATCAATTATAGACACTGGAATAGATTATACTCATAAAGATATGAAATCCCCTTTAAATACTGAAACCATGAAAATTAAAGACACTAATCCATCTGGTCCTGGGAAATATTATACTGAAAAAATTCCTTATGGTTATAATTATGCTGATAAAAATTTAGAAGTTATAGATACTTCAGGTAGTATGCATGGTATGCATGTTGCTGGAATTGTAGCAGCTGATGCTTCTGATGAAGAGGTTAATAATGGTAAAGGTATTCAAGGAGTAGCACCACAAGCACAATTACTAGCAATGAAAGTATTTTCTAATAATCCTGATATACCATTTGCTTATGCTGATGATATTATAGCTGCCATTGAAGATTCTATTAAACATGGAGCGGATATAATAAATATGAGTTTAGGTTCTCCAGCTGGTTATAGAAATGCAAATGATCCTGAGCAAAAAGCTATAAAAAATGCTGCTGATGAAGGGGTTATTTCTGTTGTTTCTGCGGGTAACTCTTCCTATTCTTCTGATCCATATATTTTTGGAAAAGTAACAGATGTTTCTACAGTAGGATCCCCAGGGTTATCAAAGGATGCTTTACAAGTTGCAAGTTATGATAATAAAAGTAAATTGCTTCCTGCATTAACAGCTAATATTGAAAAGAAAAAATTTCTTATGGGATTTACTCAATGTGATATTGATCCTTTAGACATTTTTCTATCTGAAAGAAAATTAGAAATTGTAGATTGTGGATTAGGTACCCCTAGCGATTTTGAAGGGAAAAATTTATTAGATAAAGTAGCTTTAATTAAGAGAGGAGATATTGCTTTTAGTGAAAAACAAATTAATGCTCAAAATTCTGGTGCTATTGCTGTAATTATTTATAATGATAAACCTGGAAATGAATATATAAATATGGCATCAGATCCATCTATAAAAATTCCAGCTATGTTTATTAAAAATAGTGATGGTATTAAATTAAAAGAAAATATAATTAATAACCTTACTATATCTTTTGAGAATGCTGTAACAAGTGTGCCTAATTATGGTGTTGATAAAATGTCTAGTTTTTCCTCTTGGGGACCAGCACCAAACTTAGATTTTGCTCCTCAAATTACTGGACCTGGTGGAAGTATTTATTCTACATTAAATAATAATAAATATGGTACTAAAAGTGGTACTTCTATGTCAGCACCACATGTAGCTGGTAGTACTGCTTTAATTATACAAGCTTTAAAGAAAAGTAATTTAAATCTTTCGGGTAGAGAATTAATTGAATATGTTAAAAATACAATAATAAATACATCACAAATATTAATGGATAATGAATTTGACTTAAATAGTGAGATACCTTATTCTCCAAGAAGACAAGGAGCAGGAATGATTCAAACTAAAGATGCTTTAGAAAATAGAGTATTAGCTTTAGGAGAAAATGGCGAAGCTACTATATCATTAAAAGAAATTGATACTACAACTACATTTCCTTTAATAATAAAGAACTATGGTAATAAAGAAGAAACCTATAACTTATCTTCTTTTGGTGGAGTTTTAACTGCTTATAATCCTGGGTTTGGAGAAGGTGGAAAAATGCATAGGGATATAATATTAGAAGGAGCTTCCTTAACCTTTGATAATCATACTATAACAGTACCAGCTGGTGAAACTATTATAATAAATGCCACATTAAATTTAAATTCTAATACTCCAAAGGATATATTTGTAGAAGGATTTATTAAATTAGAAGCAGTAAATGAAAGTACTTTTTCATTAACTGTTCCTTATATGGGTTTTTATGGTGAATGGGATAGTGAAAAAATTATAAATCCAGCTCCTTGGGAAAAAAATGAAACAAATATATTGCCACCATCTTTTGCAGCTATTAAATTAGGAGAGGATTATCATTTTGCTGGGTTAGAAAATGTAACAGAGGATGGAGTAATATTAAATCCAGAAAAAATAGCAATATCTCCAAATGATGATGGTTATGGTGATACTATTATTCCAGCATTATATTTAATGCGAAATGCTAAAGATGTATATGTAGATGTATTAGATAGTAATGATAATATAGTTGCTAAAAAAGTTAATACAGATACAGAATTAAGAAAGAAAATATTTTCTTCTAAAGGTGGAAATGAAGTAAATATTTTAGAAAGTTTATTATGGGATGGCAATATTTACGATAGTTCTTCTGGAGAATTTAAAGTTGTAGAAGGAGATTATACTGTAGTAGTAAATGCTAGAGTTGATTTAGAGGATGCAAAATATCAACAATTTAAAATACCTGTTAAAATAGATAATACTAAACCAACTATTAATATTACATCTTCACCAAATTGTAATACAAACAATTATGAATTAGTGGCAACACTTAATGACTCTTTATCTGGATTAAATAATATAGTTTTAACTTTAGATGGAAAAGAAGTCGATATTTCTACTTTTACATTTGAAAATGGAATCTTAAAAGGAAATATTCAATTAAATGAAGAGGGAGAAAATAATATAATTTTATTTGCTTTAGATAATGCTTTTAATGAAGCTTCTACTTCTTTAGATATAACTGTAGGAACTACTCCTGAAAAGGGAGAAATAATTTTAACTAATGTGGAACAATTTATAGAAGTTTCAAATAGTAATTTAACCATTGAAGGATATATAAAAGGAAATATTGAAAAAGTATCTATTGGTGGAGTAGATACAGTTATCAAACCTGATAAAACATTTTCTGTGGATTTAACACTAGAAGAGGGAATGAATTATATTTTAATTTATGGTGAAAATGTCAATGAAGAAGTTGTGGTGAATTATTCCATGAAAGCATTTTGTGATACAGAAGCTCCAATTATAAAACTAGAAAATCCTTTAGCTGATGGAAATAATGTAATAAAAATTCCTTCTAATAAATTAATTATTAAAGGTTATGTAAGTGATAATACAAATGGCTATAAATTTTATTTGAATGGCGAAAATCTTTTAAATATTTTAACCGATGGAGAATATGGGCATGAAATTACTAAAAGAGAGTTTTCTAAAGAATTAAAAGTTAATGATGGAGATATTATATATTTAAAAGCAGTAGATAATCTTAAAAATGAAACTATTCTTAAATATAAAGTTAAAATTGATTCAACAATCACAGGAGAAAAACCTAAAAAAGTATTAAACTTTAAAGGTAAGGATATAACTAATAATAGTTTAAAACTTACTTGGAATGAAACAACAAATGTAACAATTAATGAATATATAATATACAAAGATGGAGTAAAAATAGCTACCGTAAACGGAACTTCTCAAGAGTATTTAATTGATAATTTAAAAGCTAATACTTTATATAATTTTAAAATAATAGCTAAGTCTATTGATGAACAACTTTCAAGACCAGTCTCTATTAACATTAGAACTAAAAAATAAAATATAAATTAATTTTAGTTCTTATTTATTAAATAAAAATGCTATGAGATTATAGTTAATAACTATTTCTCATAGCATTTTCTTATTTATTTAAAAGCTTTTTTACATAGTTAGGCAAGGCAAAAGAGCCTACATGTAAATCACAGTTATAATATTTAGTTTTTATATTTAAAGAATTCCAATATTCCTTATTTAAATCTTTAATAGGATGAAGCTCCTTAGATGCAAATCCAAAAATCCAATGACCTGAAGCGTATGTTGGCATATGATATTGGTAAGCTTCAGAAATAGGAAAAATATCTCTTATTTTACTAAAAGATCTATTCATTTCTCTTGCATTATTAGAATAATACGGACTTTCTCCTTGATTTACTAAGATTCCTTTTTTAGTTAATGCATTATAACAATCAGTATAGAATTCTTTTGTAAATAATCCTTCTCCAGGTCCTATAGGATCAGTTGAGTCTACAATTATTAAATCATATTCATTTATTTTTCCTTTAACAAATTCTAATCCATCTTGGAAATATAATTTAACTCTAGGATCTGTTAATTTATTAGCTGTAAAAGGTAAAAATTCTTGAGATGCTCTAACAACCATTTCATCAATTTCTACCATATGAATTTCTTCAATGGTATTATATCTTGTTAGTTCTCTTACAGTACCTCCATCTCCAGCACCAATTACTAAAACTCTTTTTATGTCTTTATTAACTGATAAAGGAACATGTACTATCATTTCATGATAAATAAACTCATCCTTTTCAGTTATCATAGTCCATCCATCTATTACAAGAACTTTTCCAAATTCTTCAGTATCTATTATATCAATTTGTTGAAAATCACTTTTTTTAGAAAATAAGGTGTTTTTTACTCTAGTTGAAAATTTAACATTTTCAGTTTGATTTTCTGTATACCATAATTCCATATTTATAAATCCTCTCAAAGTTTATGTTTTTAATTTTTGAATATATTACAAAGTTATATATAATTTAAAATATTATTACGCTGTTGGTTTATGTGTAATTACATCTAATTTATCTGAAGAAAAATTTCTGATTTTTTCAATCATTCCTCTTGCTATTTCAGTAGATTCACTTCTTTCAGCTTTTAAAACATTTTCTAAATATTCAAAGCCAACCCAAGGGTTCACTGAATCACCACAAGTATATAAGTCAACTGATGCATAACCGTATTCAGGCCATGTATGAATTGTTAAATGAGATTCCTGTATAATAACAGCTCCACTTACACCCCAAGGGTTAAATTCATGAAAACAACTAGTAACTATTGTAGCTTTAGCTCTTCTTGCTGCCTCACACATAAATTCCTCAATTAAGCTATGGTTCTTTAAAATTTCTTTATCACAGTTATAATATTCTACTAATATATGTCTACCTAATTGTTCAAGTTTCATAAGAAACCACCCCCATAAAAAATTTCTTTATAGATAATTTTACAAAGATATTAAAAAATAAAAAATTAGCTATTTTTCAAAAAAAAATATTTATGTAGTAGTTGTAATATATAATTTTTTCATATTTAAAATAGCTAAAACACTTACAAATACAAGTTTTTTAATACCTTTTATAACGCAACTTATAACTTTAAAAAGTTATATAAAAGTTTATTAATATTAAAC
>NZ_WHJC01000070.1 GCF_009295725.1 Clostridium tarantellae | reverse complement strand
CTATATATATTTATAGACTTACTGCAACAGTTCACCTCCTCCTAAAATTTTCATAAAATTCTTATAAAACAATTGAAGATTTATTTATTTTTAGTATATCAATTTTTTCTTCTAATTTGTATAGTTTTAATTTTTTTACTTAAGCAAATAATTTTTATCTAAGTCCGAAACCTTTTTTTACCTTTTCTCCAAAATCCTTATCTGCTTTTAAAAAATTCTCAACAGCTTTTCTTTGTATAGTTTCATCAACTTCATACATATCTGAAACTATATTATCTATTAAATGTTCTTTTTCTATTTTGGATAAACTTCTATACCTTTCTCCAGCTTGTTTAAAATCATTTGTTTTAATAATACCTTTTCTTATTTTACATCCTTCTTTTACTTTATAACATCCTAACCCCTCTTTTGTCGGCATATTATTTTGATTATAATTAATATGCCCTTCCTTTGCAAAATACCTCATCTGTCCATCCTGTTCATTATTATTTACATGAACATTTGGCATATTTATTTGTAATTGAGTAAAGTTAGCACCTAATCTATGTCTTTGTGTATCATGGTAAGCAAAAGCTCTTCCTTGAAGTAATTTATCATTAGAAAGCTCTACACCAGGTATTATGTTAGCTGGACAAAATGCAACTTGTTCAGTTTCCAAGAAAAAATTACATGGATTTTTATCTAAAGTCATCGTTCCCACCATCATTAATGGAAATTTATCTTCTGGCCATAATTTAGTTGCATCTTCTGGATCAAAATCTAGTTTATTAATATGTTCATATTCCATTATTTGAACATATAAATCAAATTTAACATGGTCTCCTTTTTCTAAAGCATTATATAAATCTCTCGTTGCTACATCTGGGTCTATACCAGCTAACATTTCTGCTTCATGTCTATCAATGGTTTTTACCCCTAAAAAAGGCTTCCAATGATATTTAACAAGTCTTCTATGTCCTATACTATTTACCCAAACATAAGTATTAACTCCAAAGCCTTCAATTGTTCTAAAACTTTTAATTGTTCCTAAATCTGAAAATACCCATGTTATCATATGTGTTGATTCTGGATGAGAGGTTATAAAATCCCAAAATCTATTTTTATCCATAACATTACTGGTTGGTGATGGCTTAAAAGCATGAACCATGTCTGCAAATTGCATTGCATCTCTTATAAAAAACACTGGTAAGTGATTACCTACTATGTCATAATTTCCTTCTTCTGTATAAAATTTCACTGCAAATCCTCTTGGATCTCTAGCAGTATCTGCTGATCCTTTTGAACCTATAACTGTTGAAAACCTAGTAAATACGGGTATTTTTTTTCCTTTATTATGAAAAACTTTTGCATTAGTATATTTACTCATACAATTCTTTACTTCAAAATATCCATGAGCACCAGCACCTTTCGCATGAACTACTCTTTCTGGAATTCTTTCTCTATCAAAGTGAGCTAATTTTTCTATTAATTGAACATCTTCTAATAGAACAGGCCCATTTTCTCCAACTGTAAGAGAATTACTATCATCCTGTATAGGTACGCCTTCATCAGTAGTAAATTTTTCAAAATTATCAGCAGAATTAGTACACCAATTTTTTTCTTCATAATCTTTATTATAACAATGCCTTTTATTGTTATTATTGTTATACCATTCATTCTTAATAATCATTTAAAAATCTCCTATTTATTTTTTCAAATTTAGTATATTCAAATATAAATTTAAAGTTACATTAAATAATATAAAATTTTTAATTTATATTGACATAATATAAATTTCATAATATAATAAATATTGTCTTCATAGAAAGTATTATGCCGAAGTGGCGGAACTGGCAGACGCACAGGACTTAAAATCCTGCGATGCTAACACATCGTACCGGTTCGATTCCGGTCTTCGGCACCAAAGTACTACATTATTTATAATGTAGTACTTTTTTTATAGGCTTTTAGTCTCAAATTCTCAAAAACAGTATATTATAATATTACCAAATAACTTTCATTAGGAGGAACTTTCTATGTCTTCTATTTTAGAAAATTCAATAGTTGATGTTATCAATAACTATGTTTCATTTTTTTTTGGTAAAAAAAATGTTGTTGGAGTGGGCTTAGGATTTAAAACCATTAAAGAACTAAATACCTTTGAACCTTGTTTACGTATTATGGTGTCAAATAAAGTACCTTTAAAAAATTTATATAAACATGATATTGTTCCCTCTAATTTCTGTGGATTAAAAACAGATATAGTAAAAACCGGCAATATAAATATTTCTCTTCCTAGTAATTTATCAAATTTTTCTTATCCTAACTACTCTACTTATTCTAGATATCCTTCTTATTATTATTCATATTATTCATATACTCCTAGATATACTTTCACTCCATATATACCTAAATATCCTTCAAGTTCATACACACCAAGTCATCCTTCTTCATCTACACCAAGCTCAAATACACCAAACATTCCTATATCTCCCCCAAAATTAGTTACACCTAAATTACCTCCTCCACCCTCAACTAAAAAAGCACCTAAATTAATTGCAGGTATGCCAATTTCACCTGTTGAAAAAGGAGTTGGAACATTAGGTGCTATAGTATTTGATAACAAAACTAATGAACCTTATATATTAAGTAATAATCATGTATTATGCTCTTATAATACATTAAAAAGTGCTAATATTATTTATAGAGGATATTTAGATGGTAGTAGTGGTGCCTTAATTGCTAAACTAAAAAAATGGGTTAATCTTGAAATTAATAATATGAATAGCGATAATACTCTTGATTGTGCCTTAGCAAAACTTGAAGAAAATGTTCCTTATACCACAGAAATCCCCAAAGTAGGTACAGTAACACAAACTACTAAACCTATTTTAAACATGCCAGTAATTAAAAATGGAAAAACTACTTTAGATACTAAAGGAATTATATTATCTACTAATACTACTGTAAAAGCTGGCTTTGGTGAATATGGTTATTGTTTTTTTAAAGATTTAATAAGTATGAATCGTATGTCTACCTATGGAGATTCTGGTTCATTAATAGTATCCACGGAAGAAAAAAAAGCTGTAGGTTTATTAGTTGGAAGTGATTTATTATCAACTTATGCTTGTTTAATTGATTCTGTTTTAAATACATTAAACGTACATTTTGAAGATAAAATAAAAGAATAATATTTTATTTATTTTTACATCAGGCTATATTAAAATTTATCTTATTAAATAAGTATTTAATATTTGAATTTATATATTTAATTCTACATATAATACTTATATGTATTTAAAATATAGCCTTTTCAAAATAATATATTTATAAATACTACATGCCGAAGTGGCAGAACTGGCAAACGCACAGGACTTAAAATCCTGCGATGCTAACACATCGTACCAGTTCGATTCCGGTCTTCGGCACCAAGACATGACATTATTTAATGTCATGTCTTTTATTAATTCTTCTTTAATCAATCTATAATTATCTATTTTAATTTTTAACAACAATCAATAATAGCTGCTAAAAAATATAATGTAGCTAAAATATAATCTTTATTTGCATAATTAAATTTATCTTTTACCTCTAAAGTATTACACTTATAAATGTCTTTTCGTCTATCTTTTAATGTATTCCTTGCTAAATTCCAAGATATACTAGATCCAATTATTCTTAATTCATTGGATAATTTTTCAATATTTTTAGAGTTTTGTAATTTATCAGCATAATTAGTTTTATTAATTTTATCTAAAATTTCTATTTTTGATTTATTTATATTAATAGATGATAATATTAGCGAAAGAATTATCATATTTAATGCACTCTCAGATGTCTCTAGTTTTTCAAATTCTTTTTTTAATTCTTCTCTATTATTTAAATCATTAAATTTCATAATTTTACTCCTAATTAAAATTACTATAAGTACTTAATATATTTATATGTAATTTTACAAATTTTGACTTGATATTTAAAATAATTTAAAACATATTGACTTTATTACTTAAATACAATATAATTATATTTAATGACGCGGGATGGAGCAGTTGGCAGCTCGTCGGGCTCATAACCCGAAGGTCGTAGGTTCAAGTCCTGCTCCCGCAACCAAAAAACTATCATTTATTAATGAATGATAGTTTTTATTTTTTATTAAAACATTTGTTGACTAAATATTATTTTATAATATATAATTAACTATATTAAAATCTAATATTTAGATGTTGATTAGGAGTAGTAATATTTTTTCTGTATCCTTTAGAGAGCTGTGGGTGCTGCAACACAGTGGTACAAAAATATGAACTTGCCTAGGAGTTTATGTGTATAAAAAGCACATACGCCTATCCCCGTTAAGGATTTAAGCTGAGAAAAATATTTTATTTTTCTAATAAGAGTGGTACCGCGGAATAATACTTTCGTCTCTTAATTGAGATGAGAGTTTTTTTTTATGCAAAAATATTATACTTTTAATATATAAAGGAGGAGTACTAATGGGTAATTACAGTACAAACATTGATAAAAAATGGCAAGAAAAATGGGAAGAAACAAAATTATATAAGTTTGATCCAAATAAAGAAGGTGAAAAACTTTATGTATTAGAAATGTTCTCTTACCCATCAGGTAGCCAATTACATGCTGGTCATTGGTTTAACTATGGACCTGTTGATTCATGGGCTAGATTCAAAAGAATGCAAGGATTTAACGTATTCCAACCAATGGGTTTTGATGCTTTCGGGCTACCTGCTGAAAACTTTGCTATAAAAACTGGAATACATCCTCAAGATTCTACTTTCAAAAATATAAAAACTATGGAAGCACAACTAAAGGCTATGGGAGCTATGTTCAACTGGGATAATGAACTTATTACTTGTTCTCCTGATTACTACAAATGGACTCAATGGTTATTTTTAGAACTATATAAAAAAGGATTAGCTTATAGAAAAAAAGCTCCTGTAAACTGGTGTCCTTCATGTCAAACTGTTCTTGCAAATGAACAAGTTCATGATGGTGGTTGTGAAAGATGTTCAACAGAAGTTACTAAAAAAGATCTTACTCAATGGTTTTTCAAAATTACTGATTATGCTGATGAATTATTAGATAAATTGGATGATTTAGATTGGCCTGAAAAAACAGTAGCTATGCAAAAGCATTGGATAGGAAGATCTACTGGTTCACAGGTTAACTTCAAAGTTAAAGATACAGATTTAAATTTTGATGTGTTTACAACTAGAGTTGATACTCTTTGCGGAGTTAGCTACGTTGTTTTAGCACCTGAAAATCCTTTAGTTGATGAAATAACAACTACTGAACAAAAAGAATTAGTTGAAAACTATAAAGAAGAAGCTAAAAAACAAACTGACATAGAAAGACAATCTATTTCTAGAGAAAAAACTGGAGTATTTACTGGTACCTATGCTATACATCCAATAAGCGGTAAAGAAGTTCCTATTTGGGTTGGAGATTATGTTTTAGCAACTTATGGTACTGGTGCTGTTATGGCTGTTCCAGCTCATGATGAAAGAGATTTTGCTTTCGCACAAAAGTTCCATCTTCCAATAGAAAGAGTTATTGCTTCACAAAGTAAAAAAGAAACTGAACTTCCATTCTGTGAAGCTGGAGTTTTAATTAACTCAGGTGAGTTTGATGGATTAACTACAGAAGAAGCTAAAGAGAAAATAGTTGAATCCCTTGCTAAAAAAGAGTTAGGAAAAAAGAAAGTTAACTTTAGATTAAGAGATTGGCTAGTTTCAAGACAAAGATACTGGGGAGCTCCAATTCCTGTAATATACTGTGAAGAATGTGGCATTGTTCCTGTTCCTGAAAATCAATTACCTGTAGAATTACCATATGATGTTGAATTTACTCCAGATGGAAAATCTCCACTTGCAAAATGTGAAAGCTTTGTAAACACAACTTGCCCTTGTTGTGGAAAACCAGCTAAAAGAGAAACGGATACCCTTGATACTTTTGTTTGTTCTTCATGGTATTACTTAAGATATGCTGATAATAAAAATACTGAAAAACCATTTGATAGTGAATTAATAAATAAAATTCTTCCTGTAGATAAATATGTTGGTGGTCCTGAACATGCTTGTATGCATCTACTTTATGCAAGATTTATTACTAAAGCATTAAGAGATATGGGTTACTTAAATTTCAGTGAACCATTTACTTCATTAACTCACCAAGGATTAATATTAGGACCAGATGGGTTAAAAATGAGTAAATCTAAAGGTAACACTATTGCACCAGATGATTATATTAAAGAGTATGGTTCAGATGTATTTAGAATGTACCTAATGTTTGGGTTTGGCTATACTGAAGGTGGTGCTTGGAGTGATGATGGAATTAAATCTGTTCACAGATTTGTTGAAAGAATAGAAAGAGTTCTAGATTCAGCCATAGAAGCTATTAAAAATGGTGAAAATAATAAGACTACTATAGATAAAGCTGAAAAAGAGCTTAACTTCTGGAGACATAACACTATTAAGAGTGTTACAGTTGATACTGATAAACTTCAATTTAATACTGCTATTGCTAGAATGATGGAATTTATAAATGCATTATCAAAATATATTCAAGAGCCTACTAAAAATTTAAGCTTCTTAAAAGAAGTGGTTGATGACTATATCAAATTACTTGCACCATTTGCTCCACATTTTTCTGAAGAGCAATGGAATTTATTAGGAAATGAATTTTCAGTTTTTAACGAAGCATGGCCAAAATTTGATGAAAAATCTTTAGTTAAAGATGAAGTTGAAATAGCTATTCAAGTAAATGGTAAAATAAAAAATAAAATAATGGTAGCTTCTGATCTTAATGAAGAAGGTATAAAAGCAACTTCATTAGAAGATGAAAAAATAAAAGCTGCTATTGGAGATAAAATTATTGTAAAAGTAATTGTTATAAAAGGACGACTTGTAAACATAGTTGTTAAATAAATTAAATTCTTATAAAAATCTATATAATGCTTTTATAATATAACTATATAAAAAGTATCCTAACGCTGATATCTAAATCCGTTAGGATACTTTTTTATTTAAAATAATAATAAATTTTTTCTCAATAATTTATTAAGTATACTCTTATCTTAACTTTATTTTATATTTAAATCTAAAAAAAAGTTTATAAAATTCTTAAAAATTTCATAAACTTTTTTAAATAATTTTATTACATTTCTTTTAAAACTACTGCTTCATTTTTACTATTTAATTTCATTAAAATTACTTTAACTATTATTGATATTATAGACATAACTATAATAAATTCTAACATTAATGCCATAGTAAATTCACCTACTACTATAGTTCCTATAAAATTAGCTATATAAGCTACTATCCAAGCTAATACAAATTGATATGTTGCTGAAGCTAACATCATCTTTGTACCATACTCCTTTTTCATAACTCCTAAAACAGCCATACAAGGTGTATATAATGACACAAATATTAAGAAAGTAATAGCTGAAACAGCAGTAAAAACTGTTGGTAAAATTACATTTAAATCTCCATAAACTATTTCCATAGTTCCAATTACAACTTCTTTAGCTGCAATTCCTGTAATTATAGATACACCTGATTGCCATGTTCCAAACCCTAATGGTTTAAATATTGGGGCTATGAAGCCACCTATTTTAGCTATAAAACTTTCATCTATATTCTCTGTAAATCCACCCAAATTAAAGTTAGTTAAAAACCAAATTAATACTGACATTGCAAAAATAAGCGTTCCAGCTTTAACCAAAAATCCTTTTGATTTATCCCAAGTACTTTTTAAAATATTTTTAGCATTAGGCATATTATATGCTGGTAATTCTAAAATAAATGGTTCTTCATATTTAGTAAATAAAGTATTCTTAAAAATTAATCCTACTATTATTGCAACAACTATACCTAATAAATACAGTGCAAAAACTACTAAATCTTGATTTTTTGTAAAAAATATTGATGCAAATAAAGCATATACAGGTAATCTTGCTCCACAAGATATAAGTGGAGCTATTAAAGCTGTTAACTTTCTATCCTTTTCGCTTTCTAAAGTTCTAGTTGCCATTATAGCTGGTGCTGAACATCCAAATCCCATTATTAATGGTATAAAAGCTTTTCCTGACAATCCAATTTTTCTCATTATACCATCCATTATAAATGCAACTCTCGCCATGTAACCGCTATCTTCCAAAATTGACATTCCCAAGAAAAGAGAAAATATTAATGGAAAGAACACTATAACGCCACCAACTCCTGCAATAATTCCATCTAATACTAATGATTGAAACCAAGGGCTCGTCCCTTCTATAAGATTAGCTACATAAGGCGTAAATGAATCTGCAACTAATCCATCTAGCCAATCTGCTATAGGTTGTCCAAACCAATTAAAAGTAAATTTAAAAACTATTAACAAAGCTATTAAAAATATTGGATAAGCTAATACTGGATTTAAAAGTACCTTATCAATTTTTTTAGCTAAACTATTTTTTCCATCCTTAAGTTCATCTGTACATTCTACAAATATTTTCTCTAAATATTTATAAGTTTCTTCTTCATCTTTAAATACTTTATTATATTTAACTTTATTTCCATTAACTTTTCTTATAATTTCATCTAAATTATCTAAGCCTTCTTTTTTCTTAGCTACAATAGGCATAACAGTAATTCCTAATTTTTCTGCTAACTTAATATAATTTATAGATATTCCTTTTTTCTCAACTAAATCCACCATATTTACTAACATAACTATTGGTTTATTAAATTGCATAAGTTGAGTTGTTAAATATAAATTTCTAACTAAATTAGAAGCGTCTACAATATTTAATATTACATCTACATTTTCTGACTTTAAATAATTTTTAGATATTTTCTCTTCATTAGAATATGTATCCATTGCATATATTCCTGGAAGATCTACAACATTTATATTTTTATTAAAAATTCCTTCTTTTTTATCTATAGTAACACCAGGCCAATTGCCTACATGTTGCTTTGCACCTGTTAAAGCATTAAATAAGGTTGTTTTTCCTACATTAGGATTACCTATTAAAGCTACATTAATCATAATACTCTCCTTAATTATATTATTTTAAATATATATTTTTAGCATCTTTCTTTCTAATTGCTAACTCAAAACCTCTTAGAGATAAAATTATTGGATCACCTAATGGTGCTCTTCCCTTAACTTCTACTAGAGTATCATTAACACAACCTAATGCTAATAATCTTTTTGCTAAAGCTTCATCTCCATGAACTCTATTAACTGTTCCACTTTGTCCTATTTTTAAATCATATACGGTCATATTCTTACCTATACTCCTTAATATCATAAAGATTTTAAAAATCATTCTCATCTACTTAATATATATTACCTTTAATGATAATGATTGTCAATACCTTTTTGTTAATTATTATTTTTCTTTATAGTTAAATTTTTACCATATATATATCTAATATATCATATAAAATTCATAAGAAATCTGATATATTAGAACTATAGCTTTATATCTATGTTGTTTCTGTTCTCCTAAAAATTCTAAAGCAAAAGCATCTAATTAAAATTTAAGAATAAAATTTCAAAATAAGCTTGACTACTTTTAAATATAGTGGTATAATTTTATTTGTCTTCGGGGTGTGGCGCAGATGGGAGCGCGCGTGGTTTGGGACCATGAGGTCGCAGGTTCGATCCCTGTCACCCCGACCAAAAGAACTTTTTCATTAAGAAAAAGTTCTTTTTTTAGTTATATATAATAAATAAAGATGTAAAAAGGATTTATACCATTAAAAAGCAATGATATAAATCCTTTAATTTTAATGTGGTTAATATTTAATTTTAGAATACTATTTTATAATTTTTATTTATTTAACTTTCCCATAATGGATTGAATATCCATTGTTATGTATACACCTTTTGCCACTTCTAGAGAAACTTTATTTCCGTCTATACTATTAATATGGCCATATATTCCTGACATGGTTATTACATAATCACCTGACTTTAAATTTTGACGGAATTCCTCTGATTTTTTTTGTTGTAATTGAAATTGCTTTTTTTTATTATTTTGCATTAATACAAATATTAAAAAATATACTACGCATATTCCTATTACAATCCATATAGCCATGTTATTCATTTTATATCATATCTCCTTCATTATCTTCATCTTCTGTTTCTTCAAAGTCTATTAAGCTCATAACTGCCATAGTCGATCTTACATTATTTAAAGATTCATTTATTTTTTCACTTATATTTTTTTCTTCATTTAATATTAACAGATTAGTTGCTATATCTATTATAACAGATAATGATATACCTGAAACAATAAATTGCTCTTTTGATTTATTTGCTTCTACAATTTTTCTTGTAGTAATTTGACTTGGTGCTCCTCCTAACAAATCCGCAAATACTACTAATTGATCATATTTATTTATGTACTCTCCCACTATCTCCTCAAATTTTTCATGAGTAATATCCTGTGAAAGATTTTGACAATGAACTCTATCACTTGCTCCTAATAATAAATCAACTGCTGATTTCATACCTGAAGCAAAATTTCCGTGTCCTACTATTAATATATTATACATTTTTGCACCTCTTCTTATGTTCTAATTATGCAATTATTCCCAATACTGAACCAACCATACCTATTACTAAAGTTAAAGCTAATAATTTATAAACATTCCATTTTTTATTTCTAACCAGATAGAATATAATTAATGTAAATAATGCTGGTAATAAGTTTGGTGTAATTTTATCTAATATTGTTTGAAAAGCTATTTCATTTACTGATCCATCAGGTAATGTTGCAACATACTTTAATGGAATAGTAATCTTAACAAATGATACTGCAAGACCTGAAACAACTGTTATACCAACTATTGAAGCTAGTCTTGAGATACTAGCCATCTTTTCACTTAATGATTCAATGTAGTTTGTACCTAATTTAAATCCATAATAACCAGTTAATATTTTAGTAGCTATTAATGATGCATTTATTCCTAAGAAGAATAATATAGGTCCTATTATTAACCCTTCAGCTGCTAAACCAGCACCTATACTTGAGAATAATGGAGCTAATCCAAACTGAAAGAATGAATCACCAATTCCTGATAAAGGTCCCATTAATGCCATTTTAATAGCACGTGCGTTATCTGGAGTTTCACCAGCATCTAATAAAGCTAATTGTATACTTGTTATAAATGGTAAAGTTTGTGGATTTGAGTTAAAGAAATCTATATTATCAATAGCTGCTTCTACTAACTCATCTTCATTGTTTGCATAAATTTTTTTTAATGCTGGAAGAATTACATTACCATAACCTACCCCTTGGTAGTTTCCATAGTTGAAAGCTGACTGTAAGAAAAATGATCTAAAGGCAACTATCATATAATCTTTTAATTTTAAAGCAGGCTTTCTAAATTCCATTTTCATAATCCTCCTCTATCCCATCTGAAGCACCTGTAACTGCTGTTGCTACTGGTCTATTGTGATAATCATATAATGCAAACACTAATGCTAAAAATGCTACTCCAATAACTGGTAGTTTAAAGAATGTAACTGCTACAAATCCTAAAACAACGAAAGCTGTAAATTCTTTTTTAACCATAACATTAAGTATCATAGCAAAACCTATTGCTGGTAACATTCTACCTGCCACTGAAAATCCATTTATTATCCATTTTGGAATCATATTTATCAAAGCTTGGGCTCCTTCAACACTAAATGCAGCTGCAAAACCTATTATAAATCCTACTGCAGCAAATACCCAAATTGTTAAATGCGATATTCTACTAAATTTTTTAAATTTTTTCTCTTGTAAAGCTTTCTTTGCAGCTGGTGCAAGGCCTGCCATAAAAGTATAACTGGCTGTAATTACAAATTGAAAAGCAACTGCAAAAGGCATTGATAATGCTAATGCTGTTTCTGGATCCATACCTTCTGCTTTCATTGATATAGCCATTAATGTACCAACAATACCAGGTCCTAATTGATTTGGAGGAACTGTTCCACCTGCTCCAACTCCAAATCCCATAAATGCAATTTCTGATACAGCTCCCATTGCTAAAGCTGTTGGAAGATCTCCTAATATAATACCTACTCCTGCTGCTAATACTAATGAACGGTTAGTGTATATACCCCATAATTGACCTGCTAGACAGAAACCTGTCCATAAACCAATTAGGAGGCATTGTATTAATGTAATATGCATAATTATTTCCTCCAAAAAATTACTTATATTAATTTATGTTATAAATATTTATTTACATCTACCTCAGCAGCACCATCTCCACCTATTGGAGTAGTTCTAGTGTTGAATTTCATTCCATATTGATCTCTTAATTCTTTTAAATTTTCCTTATCAGTCTCAGTTAAATAAATAGATCTTGTAACCATTTCTGATCCATCTTTTTTATGTATGTTTCCTAAATTTATTTCCTTAACTGGAACTCCACCTTCAATTAATTGCAAAGCTGAGTCTGTATTTTTACACACTATAAAAATTTTTTGATGTGGTGCTGCTTTATGAATAACTTCATAAGTTTTAGCTATTGAAAAAAATCTCATTCCTATTGATGATGGTACAACTGTTTTCATTAATGTTTGTTGTATCTTACTTTTACTAGCTTCATCATCTGCAACTATTACCAAATTACAACCTAATGCACTTAACCACATTTGCCCTTGTCCATGTATTAATCTTTCATCAATTCTCATCATTTTAATATCTGGTACTCCCATTTTAAAACACTCCTTGTTATATTAATGTCATTTTAAATATACGTTTTAGATTTTTATATTTATTTTACCAATACAATTCCCAATTTTTATAGAATCTTAATAATGCTTCTAAGTAGAAATAATCTCCCCAAGTATTCCCTTCATCAACACCTCTTTTTGTATGCCATGAATACACACCATGTAATAATAATGTATCTACATCATCTTTTGGATTTGTTGCATAATTTTCAATTAATGATCTTAAAATTGTATGCATTGCAAATCTATAAGTTTCTTTATCTTCATCAACCTCTGGTAAAAATTTATCCATTTCATGCATACCACATACTGCAATTGCAGCTGCTGATGAATCTCTTGAATGACCATCTCCATCTCCAAATATTAAATCCCAATAACAAACATTATCCTCTGGCAATCTATTTAATAAATAGTTTGTTACTCCTTTGTATAATCTAAAGCATTTATCATCATGGGTATATCTGTAATTTAAAGGAAAACCATATACTCCCCAAGCTTGTCCTCTAGCCCATGATGAGTCATCACTATATCCTTGTCTAGTAACTCCTTTTAATGGTGCTCCTGTTTCATTATCAAAATAAAATGTGTGATATGCTGACGCATCATCTCTTACCACATTATTGCATGATGTAACATAATGAGTGTATGCTTTATCATAATAATTTTTATCTCCAGTTTCTTCAGCAGCCCAATATAATAATGGAATATTTAAAAGGCAATCAATTATTAATCTGTAATTATCTTTTGCTCCTAATGGACCCCAAGCTTGAATAAATTGTCCTTTTTCTTGATATCTTTCCATCAATTTATCTGCAGCCATTAATGCTGCTATTTTGCCATCTTCATTTCCAGTAAGTTTATATCCTGCTACGCAAGATAAACTATATAAAAATCCCATATCATGGTGCTCTACTTCTATTCTATCTTCAATTCTTTTTTTAAAAGATTCTATATTCTTATCTGCTAAATTTTTAAATTTTTCGTCTTTAGTGTACTCATAAGCTAGCCACAAAAGTCCAGTCCAAAAACCATTAGTCCATTCTATATTATCAATAATTTCATATTTATTATTTATAGTAGAAGATTTTGGATATCTTTCACCAAACTTCTCCATATCTCTTTCAATAATTTTTATACAATTTTCTATAGCTTTTTTCACTTCTTCTTTTGTTAACATTTTAGTA
>NZ_WHJC01000069.1 GCF_009295725.1 Clostridium tarantellae | reverse complement strand
ATTTACTATTTACTTTTAATTAATAATATGTAATAATATTATAAACTTAATAGGCTAAGTAAATTATTTTTATTTAGGAGGAATTAAAGATGGATGAAAAAATATGTTTATGTAGAGGAATATCTGCATCTACAATAATTAATTCAATAAAAAAAGGAGCTCATACTGTAGAAGCAGTAAAAGAAGCAACAGGAGCAACTTCTGGTGGTTGCTGTGGATTTAGATGTAAAGAAAAAATAGAAGAATTAATAGAAGAAAATAAATAGATTTATAATTTTTAGAGTATTGTTAAATAGAGAGGGGGATACTATTACAATATTAAAATAAAATATTTGTAATAGAAAATATAATGGATAATAATTTAAATCAGGAAATTCTTGATAAATTAACAAAGGTTTGTGTCTGCAAAGCAGTATCTAGAGCTACCATAAAAAATACAATAAGAGATGGTGCAAAATCTGTAGAAGAAATTGCAAAAAAAACTGGTGCTACAACTGGTGGGTGTTGTGGTCGTAGATGTATATGTAAAATTGAAACTTTAATTAAAGAATCTAACTAAATTTTTTATATAATTTAAAACTATATATCCATATAAAAAAGAGTGTCATTTTTAGACACTCTTTTTTATATATTATATTCAACTAAATGAAGCTCTCTATTCCAACTTGTATATTGTCTTGGGTATCCATTGTTAGTTAATCCACCTACAACATAAGTTTTCTTCACTTCATTGGCATTATTTTTTATTAATTTAAAGCCTTTTAACAAATATTGAATTCTATTTTCATATATTGGTTTTAAATCTTTACTTGGTTGTCCCCAAGCAAAAATTATATGATTATAGTCTATCATCTCTTCAAAGATTACTAAATCATTTTTTATAAACTCATCATTATTCCAAATACCTTCATTGCCAGCTAAAAATAACTCACCTTTTCTATTTAATATTTCTTCTAGTGCATCCTTTGTATATTCTATAACTGGAAATAAAAATACAAAATCTACTTGCTTTATACTTCCAAAAACCTCTTTATTACTTAATAGATATTTAATTGCTCTTCTTATATCATTTCCTTTTTCTTCACTAGAAGGTTTTGGTGCCTTTCCAATTACTACAACTGTATTTTCTCCTTCATCATCTATAGGAATAGTAACCTTAAAAACTCTATCGCCATCTGGATCTACTATTTTTTCAAAATTATTATCTTTAAAAAACTTTCCATATCTACTCTTTTGCATAATAAAATCCCCTTTTACCAACTCTTATATTGTAGTATCATAAATATTTAGTAATAGGGGATTTTATTCCTATATTAAAATTTTAAACTTTTGAAGCTTCTATTTTTTGAGCTAATTCATTTAAATATTCCCAACGTTCATATTTCTCTTCTAGCTCTTTTTCAGCCATTTCTTTTTCTACTAATATTTCTTGAAGCTTAATAAAATCAGTAGAAAATTTTGCTGATTTTTCTTCTAGCTCAGATATTTTACTCTCTAATCCCTCTATTACTTCATCAATAGTCTCAAATTCCTTTTCTTCTTTAAATGTAAACTTTAATTTTTTTTCTCTAATTCTTTCACTTTTATCAGTAGAATTTTTAGTTTTCTCTGATAATTTAAATTCTTCTTTTAATTCCACTAACTCTTTTTCTTTTACTATAAGAAAATCACTATAATTTCCTACATATTGTCTAATTTGTCCATCTCCTTCATAAGAAAATATCTTACTACATATTCTATCTAAAAAATATCTATCATGTGATACTGTTATAACAGCTCCTATAAAATCATCTAGATAATCTTCTAAAATTTTTAAAGTTTCTATATCTAAATCATTAGTGGGTTCATCTAATAATAACACATTTGGACCTTCCATTAAAACCCTTAATAGGTGAAGTCTTCTTCTTTCTCCTCCTGATAACTTGCCAATAGGTGTCCATTGCATAGTTCCATCAAATAAAAACTTCTCACACATTTGTGATGCAGTTATTCTTTCTCCAGTAGCTGTAGGTAAATACTCTCCAACTTCTTTAATATATTCTATTGCTCTCATATCCATATCCATATGATTATCTTCCTGTGAAAAACAGGCAACTTTAACTGTTTCACCTTTTACTACTTCACCTTTATCTGCATTAATAGAACCTTCTATAATCTTTATTAAAGTTGATTTTCCCATACCATTATCTCCAATGATACCTATTCTATCATTTCTTAATAAAATGTAACTAAAATCTTCTATTATTTTTTTAGTTCCAAAATTTTTATATATATTATTCAGTTCTATTACTTTTTTTCCTAATCTTTTACCCATAACAGAAATTTCTATATTATTATTATCAACTAAGCTTTCTTTATTTATTAACTCATCAAATCTTTGAAGCCTTGCTTTTTGTTTTGTTGTTCTTGCTTTTGCATCTCTTCTAACCCAAGCTAATTCTTTTTTAATAAGATTTTGTCTTTTTTCTTCATTAGCTTGCTCCACTTGCATTCTTTCCATTTTTTTTTCTAAAAACATAGAATAGTTTCCATCATAACTAAATAGTCTTCCTTTATCTACTTCTAGTATTCTATTTGTAACTCTATCTAAAAAATATCTATCATGAGTTATCATTAAAAGTGCACCTTTTCTTTTGTTTAAATGTTCTTCTAACCAATTTATAGTTTCATTATCTAAATGGTTTGTAGGCTCATCTAATATTAAAAGTTCACATGGAGTTATTAAAGCTGCTGCTAGAGCTATTCTTTTTCTTTGTCCTCCTGACAAAGCTGATACCTTAATATTAAAATCATTAATTCCTAGTTTTGTAAGTACTATTTTAGCTTCACTTTCTAAATCCCATAAATTTAAAGCATCTATTTTACTTTGTAAATTTATTAACTTATTATGTATTTTTTCATTATCTATTCCACTATTTATATTATTTAAAATTTCTTCATACTCTCTAAGAAGATTCATCTCTAGTGAATTTCCTTTAAAAACTTGTTCTATTACTGTGGCATTAACATCATAATCAGGATTTTGTGCTAAGTATTCAATCCTAACTTTATTTCCTTTAGTTATAGTTCCTTCATCAGCTTCTTCTACTCCTGAAATTATTTTTAACAAAGTAGACTTACCTGTACCGTTAACTCCTATTACTCCTATTTTTTCTCCTTCATTTATTCCTAATGAAATATTATTAACTAACATTTTTTCTGAATAACTTTTGCTTATATTTTCTAAGGTAATTAAATTCATATATATCATCCTTTTCACAATAAATCTAATATTTATTATAATATAGAACTTTAATAATTCCCATTTAATTGTGAGTCGTTAAATTGGTTTTTATTGAAAATATAAACAGTTCATTTTATTACTAAGAAATAATTTAAATTTATATTAAGATATTACTTAAAAATAATTATTTAAAACTATTTTTAAGTAATGGAAGCATTAATATTATGTGCTATAATCTTATATGCATTGTATAAGGCATATTAAAGTTTAAGGAGGAAATTAAATGACAAGTAAATTTTATTTGCATAAAGGCAAAAATAAAAAAGCTGAACAAGGAAGACCTTGGATATATATTGATGAAATAAATGAATATGATGGAGATTATGAAAATGGAGATATAGTTGAGGTATATAATCATAAAGGTTATTTTATTGGAAAAGGATATATAAATGATAAAAGTAAAATAACTATTAGAATAATGACTCGTGACATAAATGAAGAAATTAATGAAGATTTCTTTAAAAAAAGATTTAAGAATGCTTGGGATTACAGAAAAACTGTAATAGATACTTCATCATGTAGATTTATATTTGGTGAAGCAGATTTTCTTCCTGGTTTAACTATTGATAAATTTGAAGATTATTATGTAATTCAAATTTCAACTTTAGGAATGGATAAATATAGAGATTTAATAGTTGATATACTAGTTAAAGAATATAATGCTAAAGGAATTTATGAAAGAAGTGACATTAAAACTAGAGAAATTGAAGGACTTGAACAAATAAAAGGATTCTTAACAGATCCCTTCAATACAAATGTTGAAATAATAGAAAATGGCGTTAAATACATAGTTGATTTAGAAAATGGTCAAAAAACTGGATTTTTCTTAGATCAAAAAGAAAATAGAGCTGCTATACATAAGATTTGTAAAGATAGAGATGTATTAGATTGTTTTACTCATACTGGATCATTTGCTTTAAATGCTGGTATAGCTGGGGCTAAATCAGTTCTTGGCATAGATGTATCTCAACATGCAGTAGATTGTGCCACAAGAAACTCTAAACTTAATGGACTTGAAGATGTAGTTAAGTTTGAATGTCATAATGCTTTTAATGTTTTAGGAGATTGGTCTAGAGAAGGAAAACAATTTGATGTTGTTATATTAGATCCTCCTGCATTTACAAAATCAAGAAATACAATTAATTCAGCTATTAGAGGTTATAAAGAAATAAATCTTAGAGGATTAAAAATGGTTAAACCAGGTGGATACTTTGCAACTTGTTCCTGTTCTCATTATATGAGTGAAGAACAATTAAAGAAAACTGTCTTAGAAGCTGCTCATGATGCTAGAAGAACTTTAAGACAAATAGAAGTTAGAACTCAATCATCAGATCATCCAATATTATGGAATTCTGATGAATCATATTACTTAAAATTCTTTATATTCCAAGTAGTTTAATTATTCCTTAAATTTTTTTGTATATAAAATTTGATTTTGGTTAATATAATAATGTAGCAAGGATGAATATGGAGAATATTTACTTTGTACTACAGTTATTTATAACTATACGTATTAGCTTTAAATAACAAGAAAAAGGAAATCTCAAATTTTGAGATTTCTTTTTTTATTTTATTTCTTCTCCATCAAATAAAGGCACAATATCAATTATATCCTTTGAAGAGCAATATTCTAAATCTTTTTCTAAATCTAATGATTTTAATATTTCATAATGAGTAGCATTTTTTATATAATTTATAATATTTTTATTACCTTCATAAATTAAATTAGCAGTTTTTGCAATATCACTTAAATCACAAGTTATTTCTTTTAATAATTCATTTATCATATATCCTGAACAAATAAAATCATCCATAGAAAACTTCCCATTAGTTCCTGCATTTATAAAAATAACATCTTTATTTAATTCTTTAAGTTTTTTAGCTACTTTTTTAGCATTTATCATAGCTCCTATTAATATTTTATCCGCTTTTTTACATAAATTTAAAGCTCTTGTCCCATTAGTAGTAGTTATGATAACTGTTTTATTTTGTACACATTCTTTTGTATATTCTAATGGTGAATTTGAAAAATTAAATCCTTCTATTTTTAAAGCTTGTCTTTCTCCACCAAGAACGAAAGCTTCTCCTTTACTTTTAAGTATTTTTCCTTTTTCAAAAGCTTCTTCTACTGTTAATGTGGGTATTACTCTTTTAGCACCATTAAATAATGCTGTTGTTATTACAGAAGTAGCTCTTAACATATCTATAACTACTACTATTTTATCCTTTAAATACTCTGGTTTTATATGATCTGCTGAAATTATTACATCTATTTTCATTAAAATTCTCCTAAGTTATATATTCTTAAAACTTAATATAAAAAATAAATATGATTTTTCCATATTTATTTTTTATATTTTTGTCCTTGATAAATATCGTTATCTTCTAAAGCTTTATCTATAGCATTTAAAACTTCCCATTTTTTTAAACTCCACATAGGTCCAATAAGTTCCTCTCTTGGAGCATCTCCTGTTAATCTATGTACTATCATATCTTCTGGAATCCTTGATATTCCTTCACAAATTAAATCTATATAATCTTCTTGCGATAAAAATGTTAGTTTTCCTTCATTATAATCTTTAACCATCCTAGTATTCTTCATTAAATGCAATAAATGAAATTTAATTCCCTTTACTCCACTATTAGCTATATAATCTACAGTTTGTAACATTTGTTCTTTACTTTCTCCTGGTAATCCAAAAATTGAATGAACAACAGTATCTACTCCTTTTGACTTTAGCCCTGCTACGGCCTTATCAAATACATCTAAGCTATATCCTCTATTGAAAGCTTTTGCACTATCTTCATGTATAGTTTGTAATCCTAATTCAACCCAAGTATAAACTTTACTATTCATCTCTTCTAAAAGATTTAATACATCTTCATTTATACAATCTGGTCTAGTACCAATAGCTAAGGCTACTACACCTTCTTTATTTATTGCCTCTTCATACTTTTTCTTTAATTCTTCTATTGGCGCGTAAGTATTAGTATATGCCTGAAAATAAGCTATATACTTACCCTCTTTCCATTTTTTATTCATCATTTCTTTTATGTTTTCAAATTGAGTAGTTATAGGTAAAAACCTTTGTCCTGCATAATCACCAGACCCTCTTGCACTACAAAAACTACATCCTCCTTTAGCTACTTTTCCATCTCTATTAGGACATGTAAAACCACCATCTAAACTTATTTTAAAAACTTTACTTCCAAACTTATCTCTTAAAAATTGATTTAAAGTATAATATCTTTTGCCATTCAATTCTTTCTTATCCACTTTACCACCTTAACTTTCTTCTTATATTAAATACATATATTTTAAAACTTTAACCTATATAAAATATTAACCACAGAAATACTTCTATGGTTAATCAAAATCTAATTGTATTATACTATATTTTTGTAAGTTTAAAATCTTTTAAAGATATTTTATAGCTTCCAAGCAAATCTTGTCTTACTTTGTTTGATTCTTTTACTCCTTCTACATTAAATAATATTTCATCATCTTGATATGATTTAAAAATTAAACTATATGTATCTTCAGTAAAGGTATCTTCTAAAGTTAATGGAATTATATCTCCACTTGTTTTGTAAAATTTAAACCTATCAACTCCATTTATATTATAAGTTACAGCAACATGACTATCATCTTTAGTAAACTGTATCTTTTTTATTTCACAATTATCATAAATATCTAATGTAGTTAATTTTTTACCTACTATTTTATCTTTGTCATCTGAAGATTTTTCTTGTAAATTCTCTTGTTCCTCTACATTCATGGTTTTTTGTGAATCATCTATCTCTATAATACCTACATATGAATTTTTATCATCTTTAGTAGATAAGGCTACCTTCTCTCCACTAAAGTTAAAACTTAACACTCCAAATTCAGCTTTAGGTACAGAAACTTGAGAAATATCACCTTTATTTTGTTTAGAATAAGCAGTATCTAAAATACTATCTAAATTAATTAAGGTATTTATTTTTACTTCATCTTCAAATCTAATTTTTATATTTTTATCTTTATAAAAGGCACTATATTTTGGAGAAGCTATTACTTTTTCTACTTTATATTCATTATCAACTTTATTTACCACCAAGGAATATTCTTCCAAAGTTGCATTAGGTGACTTTTCTTTACTTTTACAAACAGTATATTTATATAATCCACTATCTCCTCGTTGCCCTGATTCTTCAACTCTAAAGCCTACAATATTCATAAAATCATCTTGTTTTTTTATATTTAAACTTTCTGCTAAATCTTTATTAGATAAATATTTCATTCCTTCTAAATCATTAGATGCTAAAGCTAACATATAATTATTAGCAACTTCTACAGAAGTTTTATTATCATATAAAATTTTTTCCGCTTCTTCATAAGCTTTTTTTTCATGGTTTTTTGAACATGCCATAGTAAATATAAACAAAGAACTTAATATAATTGCTAAAATCTTTTTTATCATTTTCTTCACTCCTTGAACTTGCTATACTAATATATTTTTATGTTTTCCAAAATATTTAAAAGTATTAATAAATTATAAGAATAAACTCCACATAATTCCTATATATTTAATTAAGGGGTGATAAAATTTGAAAGAAATTACTAAAATTTTTCAAATAGCTGCAGTATTTGTTGGTACTATTGTAGGTGCTGGATTAGCTTCTGGTAAAGAAATCACTCAGTTCTTTACCATATATGGATATAAAAGCTTCATAGGTATTATTTTAACTGGACTATTTTACATATTTATATGTAGTATAATCTCTAAAATAAGTATTAAACATAAATTAAATTCTTATAGTGAAGTTTTTAGTTTAGTAAGTCCTAACTTATTAGGTAAAATTACAGGAATAATAACTACAATTTATTTAATTTCTAGTGCTTCTATAATTCTAGCTGGTAGTGGTTCACTCATTAATCAATTTTTTGGGGTTCCAAAAATAGCAGGAACTTTAATTATGGCATTAATAGCTATTTTAATTCTTTTTAGAGAAACAGACGGTTTAGTTGAAATAAATTCTTTGATTGTTCCATCTCTAGTAATAGTTATTACTACATTGATGATTATGTATGTTTTATTTTCGGGAAACAAGTTAACATTTGAAACTATTGTTAACTCTGAAGCTTTACAACCTAAGGGTTGGATTATTTCTACTATACTTTATGCTGGATATAATACATTATGTTGTTGTGGAGTTATTGTTCCTTTAAGTTGTGAGATAAATAATAGAAAAACCATGATAAAAGGAATTGCTATTGGTTCACTTATATTAACTATACTATGTATGTTTATAAACTCTATGCTCATGGTAAATCAACCTAATATATTTGAATATGAAATTCCTTTACTTTATGTTGCTGATAGATTTGGTAAACCAATTCAAATAATGTTATTAACCATTATTTTAGCTGAAATGTTTTCCACTGAAGTTTCAGATGTGTATTCCATTAGTAAAACATTAAATAAAAGCTTTAGAATAAAATATAAAAATGCTATTTTCTTAGTTTTATTTATAGCATTACCTATATCTCAAATAGGTTTTTCTACTTTAATCAGCACTTTATATCCAATATTCGGAGTACTAAGTTTGGTATTTATTTTTCAATGTGTTTATTTTTACTATAAAAAAATATAATATTATAAAAGTCATGAATTTACTTACATAAAAAAATTCATGACTTTTTATTAACTCTATTTAATTTTTAACTTGCATTTAATAATAATAAGGAACTCTAGGTACATTATTCAAATCATCTATTATAACTGGAGGATAAAATATTCTTTTTCTTTCCTCTATACTTCCTCTTAATTCTGCAATCTTACTTACACCAACATATATATCAGAAATTCTATACCAAGTAGCATAATCTACCTCTCCAGTTTGAGATAAATTAAAAACCTTTTGAAATACTTTAACTGCTTCTTTCATTTTTTCACCAAAAACTCCATCTAATGCTTGTTTAGGTATTAAAGGATATGCTTTAGCTATTCTATTTAATTGCTCTTGTATAGTCTTAACAGGCGCTCCTTTACTTCCAACTGTTAATGTATATCCTGGATAAGATTGAGGACTTCCCTTCACTTTTGCCGCTGTTTTAAACTCTATATTTCTACCATAAAAACTTGATAAAATTTCATAAGCTGGCTTTCCCTCATCTCCTAGGTATTTACTTCCCCATTGAGTCATCCAACCTGGACATTTTACTTTTATTCCATCACAATATTGAGTTAATAAAGGCTGTTTAGCTTCAAATCTTTTTATATAAGTAGAAAATATATCATCAACTATTCTTCCAATATTATCATATATGTTTCTTCCATAATTAAATGCATGATCATAAGCTGTCGAACTTGTTATATCAAATCTTTTTCCTTTTCCTCTATACCATTCAGTATATATTCTATTTAATGTAAAAGATATTATTGCATAAACATTAGCTCTTATTGTATTTTCTGACCAGGTAGCATATATTTCACAGGATGCCACATTTTTAATATAACTTTTATAATCTACTTTATAATTAGGTGCTGAGGAATCATTAGGTGATCCTGCATGTACTGTAATATATTCTGGTACTACCGGAGCTGGCAACACTACTGTACCCTGTGGTGGTGGTAATTCTTTTTCCTCCGGTTCTGGAATTTTAGCCGGATAATTTCCCACTAAAACATTAGAATTTATATCTATTACCTCTTCACCTTTACCATTTTGATTTCTTGATTGTAACTTTAAATCAGCTTGTTGTATAGCTACTCTATCTGGATATATTTGTACACCTTTAATAAGAATAGGATTATAAGATTCTTTTTCAATTAAAATATCAGCAAAACTATATGGTATTTTGCCTGGTTCTTGAGAATTTTCTATTCCTGGAGTATCTAAATCTATCTCTTCTGTTAAACCAACAGAATCAGTATACAATACAGTGCTCTTTCTTAAAGCAGTTCCATCTTGCTCAGTTTGAGTTACTGTAATCTTGCACTTACCAACCGGAACGTAAGTATTTTCACCACTAAAACATTGAATTTTTAGTGCTCCTTTAGCCATAATATTCTCCTCTTTATAAATAATACATTAGTATAATATGATTAATTCATATATTGGTGATTTATACATATGGATTTTTTATTACAAGACTTCCTATTCTATATCCCTTATCTAAAGATTTTTCTAAGTTTTTTCTAATATTTGTATTACCTAAATTTTCTCTTATGTTATTGAAAACACCTTCTAAATCTAATATTCCAAAACCTAATTTATTATTAGGATAAACATCATCACCTCTCCTAGCTGCACCAGCTTTTAAATATGTTCTAACTGTAGTTGAATACATATAATCATCATTTTCATCTATTATTCCCCATTGCAATAATAAAGCACAGCATCCAGCTACAACAGCAGCTGCAACACTTCCTCCCGATACTATAGTTGTTCCTCCACCAGATTTTGTAGTTATACAATTAACTCCCCCTGCGGTTATGGAAGGCTTAACCGCCTGACAAATTTCACCTCCCCTTCCTGATTGAGCCACCAAAGCATTGTTAGTTTGATTATACCAGCCAACTGTTAATATTTCATCAGCCATCCCTGGAATAGTTATAGTATTATTAGGATCTGGCTTTAAAAAAAATGTTCCCTCATATAATAATTCTTTTTGCAATATCCTAGCTTCATATACTATTGGAACATTATGCTTTCCACCAATCCTAAATTTCCATATACCTTCCTTTAAGTTACTTGCTCTAAAAACTATACTTTGATCTCCATTTTGAATACTAGGCCAGTAAAAAACAATATCCATTAATGTCCCTTCATATACAAACTTAGCTTGAACTCCCGTAAATAAAAGAGGAGTAAATTTTAACTTTGTATTTATATCTATAATTTCTCCCGAAGGAGATATAACAGTTAAATCTACTTTATTAGGAACCTTTATATACATAACCATATATATACTTTGTTGGTCTTTTCCAATATTTAATTCAAATTCATTTGAATATTCATTCATTTCAATAACTCCTGAAATATGAGTAGCTGAATCTCCTTGATTTCCAGTAGACGTCACAATTATAAAACCTCTTTTTTCTACTAAATAACTCATATAAATATCTAGTAAATTACTTCCTTCATGTACCCCTGTATTACTTCCTAAAGGTACATAAATAACCATAGGTACATCTAGTTCAAAACTTTTTTCATATAAATATTTAATTGCTATCATTATATCCATACTTGCATATTGAGGTATTTTAATATCTTTAGTACCATAATATTCTTTTAAGGAATCAAAAGTTTCTTTAAGTTTTACAACTATAAATTCACAATCTGGAGCTGCTCCTGTTAACTGCTTATTTTTTCCTCTACCACCTATTATTCCAGCCATAGCTGTTCCATGTCCAATTTCATCTTTAGAAGGTACTATAGTATATGGATCTTCCCCATTATTTTTTAATTTTATAGCTTCATTTATTTCTTCTCTAGTATATAAAGTTCCACTAATTAAATCATTTTTTTGACTACTTTGTATTGTCTGATCCCAGATTTCTATTATTCTTGTACTGTCATCTTCAAGCACAAATTCTTCATTTAAATAATCTATTCCAGTATCAATAACTCCAACTACTACTCCCTTACCTCTTAAATCTAAATAGGGATTACCATGAAAATTACTAGCTTTTGATTTATCTACTACATTTATACCTGTTAAAGTATAAACTCCATCTGATTCTACATATACTACAGTTTTCAATTTAGTTATTAATTCTTCAAACTTTTCAATTCTTATAGATAAAATAGCATAAAGTTCATCTATTATATATACACTAGCATCTGGATTATCTCCAACTTCCTTAAGTATATCTCCAGAATATTCAATTAGAAATTTATCAAAATTATCATCATTATAAAAGTTATTTGCCATAATCCTACCTCCTATTTTCTAAAAGTTCAATAGATTGTTCAGCACAAACAAAACCATAACCATAAATAGGATTGGGATATACTTGTTTAGGTATATTTCTTTTTGCTCCTTTTATCAAATAATACTTTAATCTATCTCCATATAAAAAAATATCATTTTCTCTTACTATTCCCCACTCTAAAAGTAAAGCACATATTCCAGCTACATGAGGTGCTGCCATTGATGTTCCACTTTTTGCTGTAAATCCCCCTTCTTCTCCAACTGATAATATGTTTTCTCCTGGAGCTAACAAATCTGGATTTTCATACCACCCAACTCTTCTTACTCCTCTTCCTGAAAATGGAGATATACTATTATTATTATAATTATAACTTCCTACGGATATAACTCCAGCAACGGTTGCTGGTATACCTAATGTATTAAATGGATCAGGCTGAAGAAACCGTGTTTTTTCATTTAATCCTTCTGTTATAGGTAACCAAATATCAAAATATCCTGTGGAATTATCTCTACTCTTCAAAAAAATTTTCCATTCTCCTGGCAATATTTCCTTCCTTAAAGCAGCAATTTTTATAATAATTTGTCCTGTAATATCAAAAGGTTTAGGTCCAGCAGTGTATATTGTAATTTGAGTATTTCCTATAATTCTTTCTTTATAAGATTCACTAAGTACTATATCCTGAGTACTTATTCCAGCTGGTGATGTTATATTTATAGTCCAATCAATTAATACAGGTTTATAAAGATCTAATAATATTGTTTTCTCTCCACTACCTATATTAAATAAAATTTCTTTATCCCGCTCTAAAGTTCCTCCAATATGATGTCCTGATGCTCCATCATTGCCTGCTGCAACAACAAGTGCAACTTTTTCTAATCTAGTAATAGTTTGAATATATTGTTCTAATAAACTACTTCCATTATGTGCTCCATCATTTGTACTTAAACTTATATTAATAACTAAAGGCATTTTTAACTCTTTGCTTTTATCTATTAAAAATTTCAGTCCTCTCATTAATTGAGTGCTTAAAGCAGCTGTTAAACTTTTTTCTCTAGTTATTTTAACCATAATTATAGAACTTTTATAAGCCACTCCATAATTATCAAAATCTATATTTCCACCTGCACAAGCTATTCCTGCTACATGACTTCCATGACCTGCTATATCTTCTGTAGGAACTATAGAATAGGGATCATTATTTTGTAAGGCTTCATTAATTTTATCTTTATCATATATTTTATTATTTTCTAAATCATAAATATATTCTATCCTAGTTTTCCCATTAGTATCCTTAAATGCTGGATGAGTATAATCTATCCCTGTATCAATAAAACCAACTAATACACCTTCGCCTGATAAACCATAATTATTCCAAGCAGCTTGAACACAAGATGCTCTATTACTTGAATAATCTGCAGTATAAATAGGCTTTGGAAACTCAAAATATTGTAATCCTTCTAAATCATCTAATAAGGGAATATCTAAAATTTTTATTTTTATTATGCCAAAAGAATAGCCTAATTCCTCAAATTTAACACCTATTTTTTCTACTGCTTCTCTAAATTTTTTAACTTCTATTCCAAATAATATTACTATTTCTATTTCTCCTGTTTTAGATAAATCTAAATTATATTCTTCTATAATTTGATATAAAACTTCTTTAGGAATTAATTTTGATATTCTAAGCTTTTCAGTAAAATCCTTATTAAAAATAATAATCATCTCCTAAAT
>NZ_WHJC01000068.1 GCF_009295725.1 Clostridium tarantellae | reverse complement strand
ATTATAATCTTAATAAATACATATTTGATTAAAATTTGTTTAAAAATTTTACTATTAATTATAAAAGCAGTCTTTTGTTATTTTATCCACAAAAGACTGCTTTTATTTTTTATATTATTATTAATTCTTTAAAGATGCAATATCTTTTAATGTAAGACCTGTTTTCTCTGCTATAACTTCATCTGCTAAAATACCAATTAAGTTTTTAGCAATTTTTCTTTTTTCATTAATTATAGCTTCTTTAGCAAACATATCTTGCTTTAATTGACCTACAGAAAATAATAATGATTCTTCATCATAAAAATCTAAATAAGAATAATCTTTTCCATCAATATCCCATCCTAAAATAGAATCTATACTTACATTTTCAGCTGCTCTAAATATAGATTTGTCTACATCATTAAATTTCAATTTAAATTCTTCGATAAAATCCTTAATTTCAAAACGCTTATTTCCTATTTTTTTAGCTGCAACCATACAAGCACAATTTAGTGGCCATATTCCAGCATTTTGAACCCATCTTTTTATATATTTTTCTTCAATATAATATAAAGGTCTTATAAGCTCCATTCCTTGAAAATTGCTAGATTTTAATTTTGGAAGCATAGTTTTAAAATTACCTGCATAAAGTATGTTAAGCATTGTGGTTTCTATTACATCATTAAAATGATGTCCTAAAGCCATTTTATTACATCCAAGTTCTTTTGCTTTAGCATATAAAGAACCTCTTCTCATTCTAGCACACATATAACATGGATAATCTTTAGCTATTCTATCTACAACCTCAAATATTCCTGATTCATAAATATGTATTGGTATATTTAAATAATTACAATTATCTATTAAAAGTTCCTTTATGTGTGGATGATATCCTGGATCCATAGCAATAAATTCTAAATCAAAATTTATTTGTCCATGTCTCTTTAATTCTTGAAAAAGCTTTGCCATTATAAGAGAATCTTTTCCCCCTGAAATAGCTACTGCAACTTTATCTCCTTCTTCTACTAATTTATAATCTTTTATTGCTTTGATAAATTTAGACCAAACATGTTTTCTATATGTTTTCACCAAACTTCTTTCTATATCTTGCAATGACTTTCTTTCATTAAATGGTACAAGTATTTCACAACCTTCTCCGGCAATACCACTCATCTAAAATCACCTCACTTCAAATTCTTTTGTAATTATATCAAATTTTATACTCAATGTCTTTATGAATTATTAACTTCTTTTTTATAAATAATTATATATATATTTAACCTTTTAAATTTATGGTATAATTTTCATAAAAGATTAATTTTTAGGAGGCGCGTTTTATGAAAGCAGTTATAACAGTGGTGGGAAAAGATAGAGTAGGTATTATTCATGATGTTACTAAAATTTTACTTGATAATAATATTAATATATTAGATATTTCTCAAACTATTTTAGGTGGATATTTTACTATGATGATGATAACTGACATCTCTCAAAGTACTAATCAAATTGATGAATTAAAACAATTATTTGAAAATATTGTTTGTAATTCTTCCTTAGATATAACTATACAACATGAAGATATTTTCAATTCAATGCATAACATTTAATTTAACAAAAAGGGAGATTTATTATGTTTACTAAAAATGAAGTATTAGAAACCTTAAGTATGATTAAAGAACAAAATCTTGATGTAAGAACTATAACTTTAGGTCTATCTCTTTTAGATTGTGCTAATTCCGATATGAAAACACTTTGTAATAATATATATGATAAAATTACTAAGACCTCAGAAAATTTAGTTAAAGTAGGAAATGATATAGAAAAAGAATATGGAATTCCTATTATTAATAAAAGAATATCTGTAACTCCAATATCCTTAGTAGCTGCTTCTACTAAAGCTAATTCTTATGTGGACATAGCTAAAATTATGGACAAAGCTGCTAAAAATGTAGGAGTAGACTTTATAGGAGGTTTTTCGGCTTTAATACATAAGGGATTTACTAATAGTGATTTAATTTTAATAAATTCATTACCTGAAGCATTAGCTTGTACTGATATAGTTTGTTCATCAATAAATATTGGTTCAACTAGATATGGTATTAATATGGATGGAGTAAAATTAATGGGTAAAATGATAAAAAATATTGCTAATAACACTTATAATGGATTTGGATGTGCTAAATTAGTAGTTTTTTGCAATGCTGTTGAAGATAATCCATTTATGGCTGGTGCCTTTCACGGAGTAGGTGAAGCTGAAAAAGTAATAAATATAGGAGTTAGTGGTCCTGGAGTTATTAAACGTGCTTTAGAAGATATTAAAGGAGAAAATTTTGAACAAGTTGCTGAAACTATAAAGAAAACAGCCTTTAAAGTAACAAGAATGGGACAACTAGTTGCTAAAGAAGCATCTAAAAGATTAAATATACCTTTTGGGATAGTAGATTTATCCTTAGCACCTACTCCTGCTGTAGGGGATTCAGTTGGACGAATCCTTGAAGAAATTGGACTTTCTAACTGTGGCACTCATGGTACTACTGCTGCCCTTGCGCTTTTAAATGATGCTGTAAAAAAAGGTGGCTTAATGGCATCCTCCTATGTAGGTGGCTTAAGTGGAGCTTTCATTCCAGTATCTGAAGATGAATGTATGATAGCGCAAGCTAAAGAAGGCTTTTTAACTTTAGAAAAATTAGAAGCAATGACCTGTGTTTGTTCTGTTGGTTTAGATATGATAGCTATTCCTGGTAATACTTCTTCATCAACTATTTCTGGTATTATAGCAGATGAGGCTGCTATAGGAATGATTAATAACAAAACAACTGCTGTGAGAATTATACCTGTTCCTGGAAAAGACGTAGGAGATATAGTTGAATTTGGGGGCTTATTAGGAACTGCACCTATAATGCGTACTTCTCCTGGTGATTGTTCTAATTTTATAAATAGAGGCGGCAGAATACCTGCACCTCTTCACTCATTAAAAAACTAAAGTATTTTTTTATTTATTATAATAAAAAAATTTATCTTTAAAAATCTAAATAATAAAAAGCCAAGCTATTTAGAAATTTATCTAAATAACTTGGCTTTCAATTATTTATACTTAAAAATAATATTGAATTATTCTAAAATATAAACATTTAGGTACTTCACTCCCCAATTACAAGCTTCTTTAAATTCATTAAAAAAAACATCTATAAAATTCCCTTTAACATTTGAGCCTGTATCTGCTGCAATAGCATATCCATATCCTTCAACATAAACTTTTGTTCCTAATGGTATTATACTAGGATCAACAGCTATTGTACTATATCCATTTGGATTTCTCGTTGCCTTCATTCCTGAAGCTGTATAAGCTGTTTTAGCTCCATTAATAGGTGAATAAGCTGTTGCTTTTACATTTGTTAATTGCTTTTTATAATTAATAGCATTTCCACCTCTATTAACAGATAAAGTTTTTAATGTTCCTTGTACTACTTCTTTTGCTATTGGTTCTGTTTTAACACTTTCACTTAATACTGTTTTTGATACTTCTTTTCCATTTTCAAAAACAACTTTATTTATAACTTCTTTTTCACCATCTTTTCCTTCTTTTAAAACCTTAGTGTAAGTATCTAATAAGGTATCATCATGAGTTATTGATGTTTCATGAGCTATAGGTAAAATTTCTTTCACTTCTTTTACATCAACTCTAATAATTTCTACACTTACTCCATCTTCAAGTTTTTCATCTAAAGATGGTAAAACTTTATCATCTTTATTTAATGATATACCTTCTGAAGCAATCATATTTTTAACTGTATCTTCTGCACTTACTAAATTTAATTTTTTTCCATCCACATTTACAGTTAAATTTACAGCTCTGTTTATTTTAATGGTGTCATTGTTGGATATTTTACTGTCTAATTCAGGTTCTACTTTGTCTTTAGGTGCCAAAAATAACTTTTGGTCGTGTAAAGCCCCTTGTACGGTCCCCTTATAGGTAGTAACTTTTCTTTCTTCACCATCTACTACTACAATTATTGTTTTTTTAAACGAAAGCCCTAGCGAAGCTCCAATTATCAATAATAATGCTGATGTTATAAATATTTTTTTATTTATTTTTTTTCTTGAAAAATAATCTTTTAATTTCTTAGTAATGATTTTCACAATTACATTCCTCCTTCTGGCAAAAATCTTTTTCCTGATTACTATGTCAGAAGGGATTTTACACTTTTTTAAATTTTAAACCCGTAAAATATCTTTTTAATTGTAACACAAATGTAATAATTAATCAAATTATCAACTAATCTCCCTTTTAAATAGCCATTTTTTTAATATTCTATCATTTAATTTTTAAAAACTTATTATTAAATAAATTTTTTTATTTTAAACAAAAGAAATAAATTTTTTAAATCTTTCTAAAAACTTTAATAAATCTTGTGCTAAAATTTTCAATTATTATAAATGTATAAATAAAAAAGATAATTAGCACAAACCAAAAGTTTGTAATAATTATCTTTTTATAATTAGCTACAATTAATTATCTTTTTCATTCATAATACCTAGTTTATCAAATATGATAAATGTGATACTCATAATAATGGCTACTATAGTAGCTAATCCCATTCCTTCAATCTCAATAGAAGCTACTTTTATTGAGATATTACTTAATCCTACAATTAAAACCACAGAAGTCATTATAAGATTTCTTGATTTAGAAAAATCTACTTTTTCTTCCATAAAAGTTCTTAATCCTGAAGTAGCTATAGTACCAAACAATAACAAACTTACTCCACCAAGCACTGGTGTTGGTATAGTACTTATTAATGCTGATAATTTTCCAGAAAAACCTAATATTATAGATAATAAGGCTGCTCCACAAATTACATAAACACTATAAACCTTAGTAATTGCCATAACTCCAATATTTTCACCATAAGTAGTAGTTGGAACTGATCCAAAAAAGCCTGATATAGCTGTTGATAAACCATCACCTAATAAAGACTTATGTAAACCTGGATCTATTGATAAATCTGAACCGACAATACTACTAGTAACTGATAAATGTCCTATATGCTCAGCTATAACTACAAAAGTAGCTGGTAAAATAGTTAATACCGCATTTAAATTAAATTCCATTATTTGAATTTTAGGCGTTACAAAGAAATGTGCGTTTTGTATAGAAGTAAAATCTACAAGTCCTACCACACAAGCAGCAATATATCCTACTATAACCCCTATAAGAATTGGTATTACTTTTAAAAATCCTCTTAATAATATTGAACATAACACTATTGTAATTAAAGTTATCATAGAAACAGTAACCCATTTAGGATTTAATACTGGAGAGTTAGATAATCCTACAGGAAATCCTGCCATATCAGCAGCAGTAGGTGCTAACTCCAATCCTATTATGGTAACAATAGCTCCCATAGCTGCTGGCGGAAACAACTTTTTTATCCATGTTGTCCCTATAAACCCAACTATGCATGCTATAAACATAAATAAGATACCTGATACAAAGAATCCACTTTGAATTTGATTAAAGGAAACTCCTTGTTCAATTAATAAAAATACTGGTGTTAAAAAAGCAAAACTTGATCCTAAATATGCTGGTATTTTCCCCTTTGTTATAAATGCATATAATAACGTACCTATACCATTAAAGAAAAACACTGTTGCTGGATCAATTTTAAATAAAATTGGTACTAATATTGAAGCCCCAAACATTGCAAATAAATGTTGGATACTTAAAGGAATGGCTCTTTTTAGAGGTACTTTATCCCTAACTCCTATTACCTCTAAATTTTCTTTTAAATTTTTAGTCATATGTAAAATCTCCTCCCTTTTTTAGTCTCTCTGAACTAAATTAAAAGTTGCATTAAATATATCATAACTTAAAGTAACAATTCAATATATTTTTTTTAACATTTATGCTATAATATTAAATCGTAATAAATTATCTAAATTAATTTGTGAATAAATAGTATATATTTTATTATTTATATAACAAAATATATACTATTTTAATATACTTAAAAGAAAGGAATATACATTTATGATTACAGTAACTAACGTAAGTTTAAGATACGGTGGAAGAAAATTATTTGAAGATGTTAATTTAAAATTCACTCCTGGTAACTGCTATGGAGTTATAGGAGCAAATGGTGCTGGGAAATCTACTTTCCTTAAAATTTTAGCTGGAGAAGTTGAGGCAAATACTGGAGATGTTTCATTGGCACCAAATACAAGAATGTCTGTATTAAAGCAGGATCATTTCCAATATGATGATAAAGAAGTTCTTCAAACAGTTATAATGGGAAATGAAAGATTATATGAAATAATGGTTGAAAAAGATGCATTATATGCTAAGCCAGACTTTTCTGATGAAGATGGTATAAGAGCATCTGAGTTAGAAGGTGAATTTGCTGATCTTAATGGATGGGAAGCGGAATCTGAAGCATCATCATTACTTCAAGGATTAGGAATTGGAACTGATTTACATTACAAAACAGTAGGAGAGTTAAAAGGAGATGAAAAAGTTAAAGTTCTTTTAGCTCAAGCATTATTTGGTAAGCCTGGAGTTCTTATACTAGATGAGCCTACTAACCACTTAGATGTAAAATCTATAACATGGCTTGAAAACTTCTTAAGTAACTTTGAGGGAACAGTTATAGTTGTATCTCATGATAGACATTTCTTAAATATGGTTTGTACACATATTTGTGATGTTGACTTTGGTAAAATAAAATTATATGTTGGAAACTATGATTTCTGGTATGAATCTAGCCAATTAGCTTTACAAATGGCTAAAGATCAAAATAAGAAAAAAGAAGATAAAATTAAAGAACTTCAAAACTTTATTGCAAGATTCTCTGCTAATGCTTCAAAATCAAAACAAGCAACATCACGTAAAAAACTTTTAGATAAAATTACTTTAGATGATATTCAACCATCTAGTAGAAGATATCCTTTTGTAGGATTTAAACCTGAAAGGGAAGTTGGAAATGACATTTTAGAAGTTGATGGATTAACTAAAACTATTGATGGTGTTAAAGTTTTAAATAATATAAGCTTTAGAATTAATAAAGATGATAAAGTTGCTTTTATAGGAGATGAAATTTCAATAACAACATTATTTAAAATAATAATGGGAGAAATAGAACCAGATTGTGGTACATTTAAATGGGGTATAACTACTTCTCAAGCTTATTTTCCTAAAGATAATACTGAATTTTTTGAAGGATATGAGTTAAATCTTGTTGAATGGTTAAGACAATATGCCGAAAACTCTGAACAAGAATTAGAAAGCTACCTAAGAGGTTTCTTAGGTAGAATGTTATTCTCAGGAGAAGAGGCATTAAAGAAGGCTTCTGTATTATCAGGAGGGGAAAAAGTTAGATGTATGTTATCTAGAATGATGCTAAGCTCAGCTAATGTATTAATCCTAGATCAACCAACTAACCATTTAGATCTTGAATCAATAACAGCTGTTAACAATGGATTAATAGATTTTAAGAGTAATTTATTATTTGCTTGTCATGATCATCAGTTTGTTCAAACTATTGCTAATAGAATAATCGAAATAACTCCAGAAGGAAAACTATTCGATAAACAATGTACTTATGATGAGTATCTAGATAATAAATAAATTTAAGTTCCTAAAAAATAAATGCATGATTTTTATTAAGTTAAAATTTAATAAATCATGCATTTTATTTTTTATAAATTTAAATATTTAAATCAACTATTTAGTATTTGCTTGCTCTTTATTATTTGTTGCTGATACATCTGCTGGAGTATCATTATCTGCATTTTTTATAGTTTTAAATTCATAACCTTGCTCTTTAAAATAATCTATTATTTGTGGTAATATTTCAGCTGTTTTTTCTTTTCCATAAGTATCATGCATTAATATAATAACTTTGTGTAATCCCTTTGAAGAACTTTTAACATAATTCATCATTTGTTCATTTGTATAAGGCTTACCTTCTGCATCACCATCTAATGCATTCCAATCAATACTTACTATACCTTCTTTATCAAAAGCTTCATTAAGAGCTGGTAAATTTGGATCTTTATAATATTGTCTACTATTATATCCTCCTGGCATTCTTACTACTGTTGCATTAAATTCATCACCTAATACTGACTTAAGTAAATCATTAGTTTGATGATATTCATTCATAAATGTTTGAACATCTACTTTATTATGTGGATATAATTTTTTCATATTATGAGTATAACTATGATTTGCTATAGCATTTCCATTTTTTATTACTTTTTTAACTCTTTCTTTTGCTTCATCAGATTCAGCTATTCTTTCACCTAACATAAAAAATGTTCCATGTACTCCCTTTTCAGATAGAGTATTTAAAACTTTATCTGTATTAGGGCTTGGACCATCATCAAAAGTTAAAAATACAATTTTATCTTCTCCAGGATATTTACCCTCTAACATAGTTTTAACATCTACAGCATTTACTGCATATTTATCACCTTCATAAGTTACATTACTATTAGGTATTATGTCATCTGGTTTTGGTTTTGGAGTTTCTTTTTTCCCTTCCATTTTAACTACATTTTCTTTTTCATCTGAAGCATCTGTTACACTTCTACTATTAAATATAACTTTTGTTCCTATTACTAGTAATGCTATTATTCCTAAAACAGCTATTCCTATTTTTATTCCTTCTTTTCTTCTTCTAGATCTTCTTCTACCTATTTTTTTGTTTGATACTTTAAAATTATTATCACTGTAGATTTTCCCAGGTTTATCCTTTTTGTTCTTATCTGACATTTATTAATCCCCCATTATATATTTTTATAAAAATAAAAGTTTATTACTTTCATTTTTTTAATTCATTTATAAACCTATTATATTATACTCTTTTCTTTATATTCTTTAATTAATTAAAAGTAAATTTTTTGTTACCAATTCGTCATTAGTTTACATTTTATGTTATTAAATAAAATGTAAACTATTATAGATTTTAAGATACAGCTTTTATACTATAAATTAAATTCTACTTTTATTTTACAACAAAAGCCATGAATTAACAATTCATAGCTTTTGTTATCATAAAAAAATTTATTTTGTACATTAACAATGTATATTTTCATTAAATTCTAATAAATCTAATACTTTATCCCCAATTTTTCTTTCAATACCTTTATATGGGAAACAATGTATGTGTATAGCAGGATTAAAGTTCAATTCTATAATGGCATATTCTATTTTTTCATTGTATATATCTTTTATCATCATATCCACACCACAAATTTTAGCATTTACTGCTTTTGTTGCTTTTATAGCTATTTCTTTATATTCTTTCTTTATATTATTAGTAAAATCAATACTATCTCCTCCTGTACTAATGTTAGAATTTTCTCTTAAATAAACTATTTCATTAATATCAGGTACATATTCCTTTGTTATATTATTTTGTTTTAAAAACAATTTAGTCTCACTATCTAATTTTATTTTTTCCAATGGAGTTTTGTATCCAATTCCTCTAAGAGGATTTTTATTTTTTTCTTCTACTAACTTAGTTATTGTACTTATGCCATCTCCTAATACATTTGCTGGTATTCTATGAAGAATACCAACTACCTCTTCTCCTATAACTAAAAATCTATATTCCTTTCCTTCTATAAACTCCTCTACAATAACTGTTTTATCATAAGTAAATGCAATTTCTAAAGCATTTATTAAATCTTTACTGTTTCCACCTTTAGTAAATATACTTATACCTAAACCAAAATTAGTTGATTTAGGTTTAATTACTATAGGCTTATTTATAAATTGATTTAAACTATTTATGCCTTCTTCTATTGAATTTATCTCCATTCCATTTGGAACTTTTAAATTATTATTTTTTAAAATTTTTTTAGTTACTATTTTATTTTCCATAATCATAACAGATACATAATTATCTTTTGAGGTTTTAGTAGCTTGCTTTATATATTCAATATGATTTTCTTTTTTTAAAGAAATAAAATTATCTTTTCTATCTATTATTTCAAAATTTAATCCTCTTTTTATAGCATCCCTTATTAGTATTTGAGTTGAAAGTTCTAAATCTTCATATCCTTTTAATTTATATCTATTTTCATAAGCCTCTTTTTTAAACTGCTTTGCTAAATTTAAATTTGTAGTTATATATCCATGCTTTTTAGCAATTTCTGTAATCAAACTTCCATAAGTTAAACTTGGATCATTAACTTTAACTATAGCCTTTTCTATTATATTTCCAAAACCTAACTTTAATTTATTATTCATATTTTGCATTTTATTTAATATACTAATTGCCCAATGATCTTTTGAAATTGCTTGACCATTTTTTTTCAAAAGAATATTTTTTCTCCCATGTTCAGCAATTGCTTTTTGATTATAAAATGCTTCTTCTTGCCAATTTGAATAGGAAAATTCATCTTCTTGTAATAAAAACAAAATAAAAACTTGAATAAACTTCAAATCTTCTAAGCTAATTCCTACTTTATCAAAAGGATTTATATCTATACTTCTAATCTCCAAATAATCTATTCCTTCTTTTTCTAATGAATCAAAAAATTTTTCTTTATCTTTTGGCTTTAATCTTATTTGACTATAGAGCTCTTTATGATTTTCTATTAAACCGTCTTCTATGAATTTTTTCAAACTTTTAATATAATCATTTAAAGATTTATAACATGGAAATAACTCCACTTTATTTCTATAACCGCACTCACTATTTCTATACGATAAAACTTCATCATTTCCAAAAGTTTCATCAAATATTTTTTCAAGTTTTTTTACACATTTATTTTCATAACTTTTATGTATTACAGCTGCTCCACCTAATAAATAAATTAATAACCATCTATACCTTAAATAATTTCTAGCTACCTTTAAATAAATGTTATTTTTAAATTCTTTATAAGAAATATTTTCTTCTATATTTTCATATAATTTTTCAATTAAATATTCACTAAAAGAAAAATTAAAATGAATACCTGATATTAATTGTTTTTTTCCTCCATATTTCTTAAATAACTTTTCCCTATACTCTCTAGCTTTTTTTCCCTTTTCACTACATTGACAAAATTCTGCAATAGGTATTTCATTATCTTCTGGTATATTACAAGGCATAGATTGTGGCCAAAGATATTCATTTCCAATATTTAGTGCTACTATATCATAAAGGGTACTAGAAAAATTATATAATTCTTCTATTGTTTTTACTGGTGGGGTTATTAATTCTATTTGGCTTTCCGAAAAATCAGTAGTTATATATGGATTAGATATCTTATCACCAAAAATTTTAGGATGCTTTTTTAATGAAAGCTTTCCATTAATATCAACTCTCAAAGCTTCTCTTTCTAAACCATATTTTCCACCTATATACTCATTAACATTTATTTTATCTTTTATTTTATATAGCATTCTTCTCCCATCCTCCATAATAAATTCTCTTTAATATACTTAAAAATACAAAAAATTTATTTATATATTTTTAAATATACTAAATTTATCATATCTAAATATAAGTATGCTTAGATTTAGATTTTATACAAAAATTTTATATAAATTATTCTTCATTTATTATAACATTTGTTATTTAGTAATATCAATTATCCCTTTCTTTATAAACTAATAAAAGTCATACCGCTCTTAGACTGCCCCTTGACAAAGAAACAGGGATAGTTCACTGTTAAGTACGACTTTTATTTATTTTATTTATGAATTTTTAATATGATGTTATTTTCTAAAATATCTATAGTGCATGTGCCTCCAATACTTAATTTTCCAAATAATATTTCATCTATTAATAATGGTTTAATTTTTTCATTAATAACTCTTTGTATTTGTCGAGCACCAAATTCTCTAGAAATTCCTTTTTGAGAAATATATTGAATACATTCATTTGAATAATTAATTTCTACACTTTTTTCTTTTAATTTTTCTTTAAAATTATTTAATTCTTTATTTGTAATATTTAAAGCCATTAATTTATCAATATTATTAAATACTATTATTTTATCTAATCTATTTCTAAATTCAGGAGCAAAAATTTTTTTCACTTCATCTTTAATAGATTCACCACTTATTTCTCTCTCTCCAAAACCAACTAATTGTTTTCCTATGTTTTTTGCACCAGCATTTGATGTCATAATAATTATTGCATTTCTAAAATCTGCTTTTCTTCCTTTATTATCTGTTAATGTAGCATAATCCATAACTTGAAGCAATACATTTAAAATATCACTATGAGCTTTTTCTATTTCATCTAAAAGTAAAACACAGTTAGGTTTTTTTCTTATTATATCTGTTAAAAGTCCTCCTTCTTCATACCCCACATATCCAGGTGGAGAACCTATAAGCTTGGAAGCTGAATGTTTTTCTCCATATTCACTCATATCAAATCTTATTAAATCTACACCTAAAACTTTTGATAATGTTCTTGCAATTTCTGTTTTACCTACACCAGTTGGTCCAACAAATAACATAGATGCTACTGGTTTATTATCTTCATTTAATCCTGCCCTTGACATTTTTATACATCTAACAACTTCTTCAATAGCATTATCTTGACCAAATATATTTTTCTTTAATTCTTCATCTAAAATTTTTAATGAATTAATTTCGCTACTTTCTACTGTCTGCTTAGGTATATTACACATTTTTGAAATAATTTCTTCTATTATTTTTTCATCTACTCTTTTTATTTTATTATTTTTTCTATTCATAGAAACATAAGCTCCAGCCTCATCAATAATATCTATTGCTTTATCTGGTAAAAATTTATCATTAATATATTTTTGACTTAATTTCACAGCATTTATTAAAGCTTTATTTGTATATTTAACATTATGATAATCTTCAAAGCTTTTCTTTAATCCTTCTAAAATTTTTATAGTTTCTTCATTAGTTGTTTCATTTACTTCTATTATTTGAAACCTTCTACTTAAGGCTTTATCTTTTTCAAAATATTTTTTATATTCATCAAAAGTAGTAGCTCCAATAAATTTAATTTTTCCTTCTAATAAATATTTTTTTAATAGTCCTGCTCCATCTAAAGCTCCCCCTGATAGTGCTCCTGCTCCAACTATATTATGAATTTCGTCTATATAAACAATAGGGTTTACATGATTTTTAATTTCATCCAATAAATCATGTATTCTTTCTTCAAAATCACCTCTATATTTTGTTCCTGCAATTATAGAACCAATATCTAAAGAAAATATTTCTGCATTTTTTAATGCTTTAGGTACTTTTCCTTCAACTATTAAAGAAGCTAAACCTAATGTTATAGCTGTTTTACCAACTCCTGGTTCGCCAACATGTATTGGATTATTTTTAGTTCTTCTTGAAAGAATTTGCATAGTTCTTTCTATTATATCTTTTCTTCCTATTAAAGGATCTTTATTCCCTTCTTTAATTAAACTATTTAAATTAACTGCATATTTTTCAATAATAGATTTATTTTCTTTATTATTTATTTTTTCTTCTTTATCTGAATCTAGTTCTTCTGAAAATTTATTATTATTATTATGACATATATCAAATAACAATTCCCTCTTTGAAATACCTTGCTCTTCTAAATAATAAACGGCATAACTATTTTCTAAATTAAATAAAGCTGATACTAAATGTTCTAATCCTACGCATTGTCTTCCACTGTAGGCTGCTTGCTCTGCCGCTATAAAAAGCATATTTCTAGCTTCTATACTTTCCTTTGGTTCTCCACTTTTAATTTTATTAACAAATTCATCAATATAATTTTTTAATTTTGTTTTAATTTCCTTAACATTGCCTTTATGAACTTCTATTATTTCTTTAAACTCTTCACATTTTAAAGCATTATATAAAAAATGTTCTGGAGTTATATATTCATCATTATTAGTTTTAGCCATTTTGTATGAATTCATTAGTATTTCACTAACAATTTTAGTAACTTCCATATTTATTTACTCCTCCTCAATTGTTAATTTAAAGGGAAATCCTTCTATTTTAGCTAATTCCATAGCTTTTTCTACCTTAGAAATAGCTATATCATATGGATATATTCCAGCTATTCCTTTTCCTTTTTTATGAACATCCATCATAATTTTATTTGCTTCACTAATACTTTTTCTAAATATATTCATAAGAATTTCTACCACAAATTCCATAGTAGTAAAATCATCATTATACATTATAACTTTAAAATGTTTTGGCTTTTTTAACTTAACTTTTTTCTTTTCTATAGTACTAACATTAGCTTCCATAAGTATCCTCCAAATATTTCATATGTATATTTTTAATTATTAATTATTATATTATTAACTAC
>NZ_WHJC01000067.1 GCF_009295725.1 Clostridium tarantellae | reverse complement strand
TATAATTACATCATAAAATAATAAAAATTTTAGAACGTTAAAATCAAGGGGGATAGTTATGAATAAAAAATATGGTGTATTAGCATTATTAAAGTTTATAATTCCTTCTCTTATAGGTGTGTTATTATTTATGACTCCCATATCTTATAATGGAGAAGTTACTATACCAATTGCTGTATTTGCAAAAATAACTCAAAATATTTTAGGAGATTATTTACCTTTAACTGTTACTATACTTATAACAATTGCAGCAATAATTTCTATATCAACTAAATTATTTAAACCAAAATTTATAATGAATAATGATTTTTTAAAATCTTTATTTTATGTTAAACCTATATGGTTATTAGGTAGAATTTTTGGAGCTATTATTGTTTTATTATCTTATTTTCAAGTAGGTCCAGAAATTTTATCTTCTGATTTAACTGGATCATTCATTTTAACAGGATTATTACCAACATTAATTGTTGTTTTCTTTTTTGCAGGATTATTATTACCATTATTATTAAACTTTGGTCTTCTTGAATTCTGTGGCTCATTATTAACTAAAATAATGCGTCCATTATTTAAATTACCTGGAAGATCCTCTATAGATTGTATGACTTCTTGGTTAGGTGATGGTACTATAGGAGTACTTCTTACTTCAAAACAATACGAAGAAGGATTTTATAATGAAAGAGAAGCATGCGTAGTAAGTACAACTTTTTCTGTAGTATCTGTAACTTTTTGCTTCGTTATAATTTCACAAGTTAATTTAAGTCATTTATTTGTACCTTTTTATCTTACAGTTACTTTTTCAGGTATTGTTGCAGCAATCATATTACCAAGAATATGGCCATTAAAAAATAAACCTGATAATTATTTTGAAGGAAGAATTTCTCAAAACGTAGAAACTGTTCCTGAAGGCTTTACTCCATTTTCATTTGGAGTTAATCAAGCAATAAAAAAAGCATCTTCTCAAACTAAAATTAGCCAATTTTTTATAGATGGTATAAAAAATATTTTAGAAATGTGGATAGGTGTTTTACCAATAGTTATGGCTATGGGAACTTTAGCGCTTATTATAGCTGAATACACTAATATATTTCAAGTATTAGGATTACCTTTCATTCCAATATTTAAATTATTAGGAATTCCTGAAGCTCAAGCAGCATCACAAACTGTTATTGTTGGATTTGCAGATATGTTTTTACCTTCAGTTATTGCCACAAAAACAATTACTAGCGATATGACCAAGTTCATAATTGCCTGTGTTTCTGTTACTCAGCTTATATACTTATCTGAGGTTGGTAGTGTTATATTAGGATCAAAGATACCATTAAATATACGTGAATTATTTTTAATATTCTTAACTAGAACATTAATTACATTACCTGTAATAACCATAATAGCGCATATATTATTTTAAAAAATTTAAAAAGCTCTATGTAAACAAATTATAATTTGTTTCTAGAGCTTTTTAATTATAATAAAATTTAATACTATTTAAATTTTTCAATTCTTATAATGTTATCTACTTTATGAATTTCTTTTAATTCATATAATTCATCTATAGTTTTAATTATACTACCTTCTTTAGTTTTATGGGTTACTAAAACAATTGTGACTAAATGCTCTTCATCACTTCCTTTTTGAATAACTGATTTTAAGCTAATATTATTTTCTCCAAATACAGTTGTAATATCTCCAAGTACCCCAGGTAAATCTTTAACAGTTGTTCTTATATAATATCGACTTTCTATATCTTCTCTTTTTCTTATTTTCTTATGCCACAAATTATTTTTTACTACAGGAATACCATTCTCTATATCAACATTACTTCTTAATATAGTTATTATATCTCCAACAACAGCACTTCCTGTAGGTAAATCACCAGCACCTCTTCCATAAAACATTAAATCTCCAACCGCATTACCTTTAACAAAAACAGCATTAAAAGAATCATATACATTAGCTAATGGATGAGTTTCAGGAATCATTGTTGGATGAACTCTAATCTCTAACTCTTTATTAATTTCTTTAACTATAGCCAATAGCTTTATTACATAGCCAAACTGTTTAGCATAACTTATATCTTCAGATGTTATATTGCTTAATCCAGCTCTATAAACACTCCCTATATCTATTTTAGTTCCAAAAGCTAAAGAAGAAAGAATAGCTAATTTATATTGAGCATCAAATCCTTCTAAATCTGAAGTTGGATCAGCTTCTGCATATCCTTTTTCTTGTGCCTTTTTTAAAGCTTCTTCAAAGCTCATTCCTTCAAATTGCATTTTAGTTAAAATATAATTAGTTGTTCCATTAACTATTCCATATAATTGTTCAATCTTATTTGCAGTTAAACTATCATTTATTCCACTTATTATAGGAATGCCACCTGCTACACTAGCTTCATACTGAAACATAACTCCAAGCTCATCTGCTGCCTTAAATAATTCATCACCTTCCGTTGCTAATAACATTTTATTTGCAGTAACTATATGCTTTTTCTTTTTTATTGAACTAAGTATATAATTTTTTGCTGGATTAATTCCTCCCATAACTTCAACTATTATTTTTATAGAATCATCTTGTAATATTTCATTAAAATCTGTAGTTAATAATTTTTCTGGTACTTCTACAGCTCGTTCTTTACTCTTTTCTCTAACTAAAATTTTTGCTATTTCTACTTTATAACCTGATCTCTTTTTAATTTCTTCATTATTAGCTTTAAGAATTTTCCAAACTCCACTACCTACATTACCTAGCCCTAATAATGCAATTTTTATTTTTCTCATAAATTGCCTCCTTTTAGTTTTATATTAAAAAAGACTAAATATCTATTAATTAAGACATAGATATTTAGTCAAAAATATATTCTTATCTATTTATAAAAAAAACTACATGATTTAATATAATTACATTTGATTTACCATTTGTTTTTAACTTTACTAGACAAGTCACTCTAAAAGTTTTCATAATATTATTGTGTTTTATAATACAATAATTAATCTATATCCATTCCTGATATAGCTAAATTTTGCGCTATAGGCTCAAACTCATCTCCATCCCATTTAAGATATGTTTCTATATATGCTAAAGTATCATTAGTATTAATTCCTACTATTCTATTAAAACAATATAATTCATAAACATGATTATTATCTATATCTACAGGATACATAACACTAATACCTAATACCATAGCTTTATTACTTTGTTTTAATGTTCCATTTTCATTATATATTAACTTTAAGTATTTTTTCTCTTTTTGAGAAATATCTATAATATATTTAAGTTTACATTCCTTGCTTATAACTTCAACTTTATAATAATCTAAATATTTAGCTTCAAATTTATTGTTTTTATTATATTTTTCAAAATCAAATAAGTTTTTTAAAACTCTATTTTTATATGAATATATATAATAAAATCCTTCTTTACCACTACCTTCTGAAATCATGCAAATATATATGTCTTTAACACCATCACCATTAAAGTCATATAAATTTAACTTTGCATTATATCCTGTATTAGCTGGCAAAGTAAATTTTTTAATATCATTCATTTTTCCATCAACAATAACTAATTCTAAATCATCCACAAAACCACTTTTATCTGGCTTATTAACTGATGTTAAATAAATTTTATCTATATTTTTATCTCCAGTTATATCCCCTTTAATAAAATCTACTATAAATCTTCCGTTCATCATATTATCTTCAATAGTTCTATCTACGTCTTCTACCATATTACTTTCTTCCTCAAGATAAGAATTATCTTCATCCTCATCTAAGTTTATATAATTATATAATCTACTTATTTCCCATTCATCATTATTATTTACTAATATCATAGTATATTCTTTATTATTGTAAATATATTCTATAATTATAATTTCTTCATCCTCATTATTTCTAAATTTAGATTTTAAACTATCTTTATTAATAGATTTAATATCAGTACCTCCGTTAATAGGTAGAAAATCCATAGCTATATTCATAAGATTAATTTTAGAATTCATCTTTAACCTTCTTTTATAATTATTATCCTTATATTATATGTATTAAATAAAATTTGTGAAAATAATTTATTAGTTATATTAATCTTATTGTTATTTAAAAATAGTAGAAATTTAATATTTAAATAATAGTATATAATATAAATTAATTATTTTAGGAGTTTTTTATGAATTCTAACTTTAAAAATTTTTATAAACCTCAAGGGCCTAGTAATCAATACTCATATTTTATTTCTAAAAACCCTTCTACAAGTATTAATCCTAATGATATTGAACCTTCAATACATTCTTCTGCATTTATTGGTCCTTTTTCTTGTGTTATAGGAGATGTTACTATTGATGAGCATGTATTTATAGCGTGCAATGCTGTCATCAGAGCAGATGAAGGATCTCCTTTTTATATTGGAAAACATTCAAATATACAAGATGGTGTCATATTACATGCATTAGAGCACAAATATATTAATGTTAACAGTAAAAACTATGCTATATATATTTCTGATAATGTATCCTGTGCTCACAGTTCTGTAATTCATGGTCCTTGTCTTATTGAAGATAATGTATTTATTGGTGTTAATGCAATTATATTTAATGGTATTATTAAAAGTAATACCTTCATAGGAAATGGAGCTATAATTAGTGATGGAGTAATTATAGAAAGCGGAAGATTTGTTCCCTCTGGAGCTGTTATAGATACTCAAGAAAAAGCTAATGCTCTACCACTAATTCCTAAAAACAATGAGGAGCTTGCAAAAGCTGTTCTAAAAGTTAATGAAGCATTTAATACATCATATCCTTTAATGTTTGGTGATACTCGTTGTAGCTGTGGCTTATCTTGTAATGCTTCTACCTTAATAAATCATTATTACGATCTTAGATAATTAAAAGAAGTCATGATTCTTTTTAATATTTTAATTGATTCATGACTTCTTTTAATTATTTAAATTTATAATCCTGAAGCTTTGAAACTTCCATCAATATGTTCTGTTAATTTATAGCATGGCTTTTTAAATATACCAAGTATAAAAAATATTAATCCAAAAAGAAATAATATTTTTATATCTTTATAAACATCAGGCCAAGTTGGTCCAGCAATTGCCTCTCTAAATCCATCTATAGCATATGTAAAAGGCCAAAAAGGTTGTAATATTTGAAATATCTTAGGATTGGTTTGTATTGGATAAATACCTCCTGCTCCTGCAATTTGAAAAACCATAATAACTATAGCTAGAGCTTTTCCTAAATTTCCAAATAGAGACGCTAAAGTAAATACTATAATTGTAAATGTTAATGAAGTATAGAAAGTAAAAAACATTAACAATTGCATATTCTGTGGTTTAGCACCTAATATATAAACATCACCTAAAACAACAATAAAACATTGTATTAATGATAATAGTAAAAATGTTATCATTTTACCAAAATGATTTTGTAAAGGAGTTATTTTTTCTCCATCTCTTAATTGAAAATCATCACAATTTATTTTTAAGAAAGCTGACATTAATAAAACTCCTACCCACATAGATAAAACTGAATAAAAAGGAACAAGCCCCATTCCAAATATAGTTGCATCATAAAGTTGAACTTCTTTAATCTTTATAGGTGAAGCTAAAAAAGATGCTACTTGCTCTGGATTTTTTTCCATAAAATTTATTATTTTATCTATGTTATTTTCATTTACATTTTTAGTTTTTTCATTAAGTTCATCAATTTTATTTTTAAACTGAGAAAGCTTACTATTTAAATTATTAGACTGTGTAGTTGCAAATTTACTACTAGATATACCGTAGCTTGTTAAATCATTTAATTGCGGTACTATTAATTTAATACTTTCAAGTAGAGAATCTGCATTATTCATACTTGTACTTAACCCATTAGATATACCATTTAATAAATTCATACCTTCTGAATAATAAGTACTAAATATATTGTTTATCTCATCAGAAATTTCATTACTTGTTAATGATATATTATCTATTATTAAATTTAAATTCTCTTTACCACCCTCAGTTATAGATTTTAATTTTTGTAACTGTTGTTTTTCATTTGTTATTAAGTATTGGAGTTTCTCAATACTTAATATTAGTTTATTAATTTTAGCATTATATGACGTAATATTTATATATTTTAATATTTTTAAAATACTTTCATTCGTCTTAGTTATATTATCTATATCATTATCTAAATTACTTATTGTTTTGTTTAAATTTTTCATTTCAGTAGTATTGTTTAAATTTTTAACTTCACTTAATAAAGATTGGAATTTTTGCTCTTCATTATGCAAAACTATCATATCCGAATTTATAGTATTATACATAGAGTTCAAAGTTTGCTTTGTTGAAAGCATTAATTTTTTACTTGAATTTACTACTTGTTGCATACTATTTATTTCATTTGTTATTTTAGGTAAATTAGTTTGTACATTATTTAAATAATTTTGCAATCCTAAAGCACCATTATTAGCTTTAACTATGTAATCTTGTATCTGAGTTAAATTATTATTTGCTACTCCTAAAGAATCTTTTACTTGCATAATAATAGATTTATTAGATTCTAGATTTTTTCCTGCTTCATTTAAAACTGTAAAAACACTTCTATTAACAATATTAACAAAATCAGATTTTATTTTATTAGTTAGTTGATTTTCTGCAACATTAGTTAATTCTGTTGCTACTGCATTAGCTTTTTCATTAACTTTATAAATAATATTAGGTTTAATTGGAGTAGCTGTTATCATAGTCGTTAAATCTTTTGAAAAATCTGAAGGAATAATTATCATAGCATAATATTTCCCTTCATTTAACCCATAATTTCCTTGCCATTCATCTACAAATCTCCATCCTACATCTGAATTTTTCTTAAGGGATTCAACAATTTTACTTCCTAAATCAATTTGTTTATCATTAAAAACTGCTCCTTCATCATTATTAACTATAGCTACTGGCATATTACCTGTATTAGCATAAGGATCCCAACATGCTTTTATATTTACCCAAGCATACAGAGAAGGAATTAAACATAAGCCTATTATTATAACTATAGCAACTGGATTTCTTATAATACTCTTTAAATCTGAAAAAAATAATTTTAAAATTTTTATCATACGTCCACCTCTCAAGTACTTTACTCTTCTGAAATTCCTGCCTCTTCAAATTTTGCATGGTATTTTTTCTTTATTTTATCTAATGGCTTTTTAAGTAATGCACCTAATAATAAAAATACTATTATAAATAAAAATAATGATATAAAATCTAAAGCTACGCTACTAAATAAAGGTCCAGCTATAGCTTCTCTAAATCCTCCTACTCCATATGTAAAAGGAAAGAATGGTTGCATAACTCTAAAAAATTTAGGATCAATTTGTATAGGATATGTTCCTCCACATCCTGCTATTTGTATAACTAAACAAACAATAGCTAATGCTTTACCTATATTTCCAAATAAAGAAACTAAAGTATAAACAATAATTGAAAATGTAAAAGAACATGCTAGTGCAAATAATATCATTAATGGAGCATTCACCGTATACACCTTTAATATTAATTTATCGCCAACGGATACTATTAATCCTTGAATTAAAGCTAAAAATATAAAAGTTATCATTTTACCAAAGTATTTTTGTCTTATACTTAAATTTTCACTTCCAGGAAAATCTACTACATCAGTAGATAAAATTGAAGTTAGCATCAAAGCTCCTACCCATAATGCTAGTACAGAATAAATTGGTGTCATGCCTGCACCATAATTAGGTATTGGATAAATAGCTTCCTGCTTTAAGTTAAATGGATTTGCTATAAAATCTCCCATAAATTCAGGATTTGCTTGCAATATTGTTATTATTTGTGTTAACTCATTATTATTAATATTTTCTAATTTATTGCTTAATTCTCCTAGAACTCCTTTAAATTGATTCAATGTTCTAATTAAATTATCTGAACTAGTACTAGCTAAATCTGTCCCTTGTGTTGCAACATTTAACAAATCATTAATTTCATTTGTTAAGTTTTTTGTACTACCTATTATTTCTGATGCTTCATTAGTTGCTTTTATTAAATTGTCTGCAATAGAATTTAATTCTGGTTTTAAATAAGAATTATATTGTAAAATTGTATTATTTATTTTATTAAGAGTATCTTTACTATCACTCTTTATAGTTTCTACTAAATTTTTATTAATTTCCTTTACTTTATTAGTTTCATTTTGTAAATTTTTTAAATCATTTTTTTCTTTATTTATAGATGATTTAATATTATTTAAATCCTTTAATACTTTTGATATATTTTTATTATTTATCTTCTCATTAATTTTAGCTAAAAAATTTTCATAAGCTTCTAAACTACTACTTATAGAATCAATCTTACTTTTAATTTGTGAAAAAATAGCTTCTTGTTCTTGCTTAGTCTTATTACTTTGTTCACTATATAAAACATTAATTAACTCATTAATATTTTGTGATTGCTTTAATGAATTATTTAAATTTAAATTTAAATTATTAAAAGATGTATTTAAAGTGTTTTTAGTATTTTTTACTAACAACTCTATATTTCCTGCATTATTTTGAAGATTTTCTATACCACTATTTACATAAGGCAATGTACTTTTAATATCCTTTAAATACTCATTTAAATTAATTGAATTACTATTAACCCATTGTAAAGTTTCTAATATAAAATTCATATTTTTATTAGTGTTTATTATAGAATTTTTTAACTGTTTTAATTCCTCTTTATTTTTATTCATATTATCACCAAAAACATTTAAATAAGAAAAAGCTTTTTCATTAACAACTTGTACAAAATTAGTTGTTATTTGTCCTACCAAAGTATTAGCTGCTACTTCTGTTATTTCCCCAGCAACTGCATTAGCTTTAGTATTTACTTTATATATTATTTCTGGCTTTACTGGATTATCCGAAATTAAACTTGCTAAATCCTTTGAAAAATCTTCAGGTATTTCAATTAATGCATAATATTTTCCCGAAACTACTCCCATAGTTCCTTGCTTTTCATTTACAAACTTCCATCCTATTTCATGGTTATCTTTTAATTGCTTTACAACTTCACTACCCACATTAATATTCTGTCCATTCATACTAGCACCTAAATCATTGTTTACTACTGCTACTGGAAGTTCTCCAGTATTGCCATATATATTCCAGCTAGCTTTTATGTTTAACCACGCATAAAGAGATGGAATTAAACAAATACCTATAATGATTAATAAAGCTCCTGGGTGCTTTACCATACTTTTAATATCTCTTTTGAATATCAAAAAAATACTCTTCATAGATTCACCTCTGAATTATTTATTTTAATATCCCTTACTTTAAATTACATATATAACAAAAGCTCAGTTATATGATTAATTTATAAACCATATAACTGAGCTACACACACACAACATCACCTTCATTACAATAGAACTTCTAACATAATATACAAATTACGTTTTAAGTACTCTCCTAATAGGCATGCCACTTAATTTTACACTTATTTTATTAAAACTCAATACCCTTATATTAATGTTTAACCTTAAAACTAGCTATATACCTTACTTTAATGCAATTAGTTTTATTTTTCAAACAAAATCTCTTTTTATCTCTATAATACTCTGTTTTTCTTGTATATACTTTGTTTTTCTATCTTTATTTTTCCCTATTAATATAAATAATACCATATAACCCTGTATTATGCATATCAATTTATTTACATATAAATTTAAATTTACATATTTAATATTATTTTACCATTAATTTTATTATTTAAATTCAAAATTTTTATTAATGTATTTAAATTTATGCAAATATATATTCTTTTTATAAAATAATATATAAAAAAATGTACTATACTTTTAAAATATAATACATCTTTTTATCTATCTATATAATTTTTGATTATATTTTTTTAACAAATTCAGATTTTAATTGCATAGCACCAAAACCTTCAATTTTACAATCAATGTTATGATCTCCATCAACTAAACGTATATTTTTTACCTTTGTTCCCTTTTTTAAAGCTGATGAAGCTCCCTTAACTTTAAGATCTTTTATTATAGTAACAGAATCTCCGTCATTTAAAATATTCCCATTTGAATCTTTTACTACTAGTACATCTTCATTATCATTTTCTTGCATATCAGCGTTCCACTCATAAGCACACTCTGGACAAACGAAAAGGCTTCCATCTTCATAAGTATATTCAGAATTACATTTTGGACAATTTGGTAAATTTGACATAATTTAATTTCCTCCCCAGTGTATCATTTATACTAATTAAGTATATTTATACTTTGTATTGTTCAAATTTTATTTGAAAACATATAAGGTATTACTTATGAAATATATAATATCATAGTCTTTTCCTATTTACAAATTTCAAAAATTAACTCTATTTATTTTAAATTTTCAACTCTATAACCAATTTCTTTATTAGCTAATCTATACCCTTCTTTTATCAAATCTTCTACGCTTTTTTCATTTCCTAACAAGCTATCTAAAGTTAGTTGCATTCTATTATTAAAGTATTTTTCTAACAAACATTCCTCAATAAAATTTTGATCTTTTAAAGAATAATCATGAACTATATGCTTCATATTAAAACCTAAATCTCTTAACGCTCTTCCTACTAAAATTCCTCTTTGACACCTTATAGGCTCTTGCATAGCACCAAGTAGTGCTATTCTATATCCTTTTTCACACCCAATCTTTAACCTTTCAATACCACTTTTAAAACTTTCTTCATTTATAACTTTTTCAAAATCACAATATCCTTTAGAATTATATGATTCTCTAGTTTCTCTCTTAGCTGCTAATTCCTTACCCATATAAATATATATAAACTTATTTTTAGTCAATGTATACTTTATATTTTCCTTATCAAATTGTTTATTATATTTTGAATAAGGTGTTGCTCTAATATCTACAACACAATTTATATTATGCATCCTTAACATATGCATAAGTCTTTCCACATCATAATTTGATGTACCAATTGTAAATATCTCCATATTATCACTCCATTTTAATTTGAAATTAAAATCTATTTCTAGAATTTATAAAACCTAAATCTAATTCAATACCTGCTTCTCTATATAATGATACCAAAAATAAGAATTTATCATCATCATCTATAGGCATGCTTTTCATTAATTCTGAAAATATAACTATATTCTCTGATGCTAATCTAAATATCTCTAACTTTTCCTTAGTATTTATAAAATCCATAGAAAAATTTTTATTTTTAATGAAATCTTTATTTCTATTATCTAAAATACCTGCTTTACTTACTAAATTTTCTTTAACATCTTCAATAGTATATTCTCCCTTTAATCTTACTTGGGGAATAATTTCTCTTCTAATCCAAGTTCTAAAAGCTACTCCCACTGGTTTTTCTGTATACTGTAAAAAACCATACAATCCCTTTTCAAAAAATAATATTAACTTTGGAAAATATCTTATTAATCTTTCTATTTCTGATGAAATATTCTCCTTAAATATTTTAAGTTCATCACCAGTTATAACTTCATACTCAACACCTAATTCAAATCCTTCTGCTTTAATGCAATTATTTATAGCTTTAGATGAATTATCATATTTAAGCACTCTTGTTACTTGCATGGCTATCCAACATGGCTTATCATTCCAAAGAAAAGTATAAATTTTTTCACCATTAAATTTTTCAACAATTACATCTTTCATTAAAATCACTCCTTGAATTTTTAAAATGGAGTTGTTATAATTATTTCTAATCTGATTAACTAAACAACTCAGATAACTAAAAGAATTTCTATTTGCTTGCAAGGTCATTAGAAATTCTTTTTTAGGTTAAGCCCTTTGAGGGAATAACCTAATGAAGGTTAAGCCCTTTGAGGGAATAACCTAATGAAGGTTAAGCCCTTTGAGGGAATAACCTAATGAAGGTTAAGCCCTTTGAGGGAATAACCTAATGAAGGTTAAGCCCTTTGAAGGAATAACCTAACGAAGGTTATGCCCTTTGAGGGAATAACCTAAACTATAGGTTCTATCTTTTAAGGATATAACCCCTTTAAAGCTAGTAAAATAGCCATTAAGGTTCTATCCTCAGAGGATAGAACCTATTTATACCTCCATAAAAAAGTCTTATTTATATTATAAATCTTTTGAATTTCTTTTAGACTTAAGTCTATCAACTTCCGATTCTATTAATTCAATAATTCTATCTTGCATAGTCATACCATCTAAAATCATTTCTACTTTAAACTCTCTATGAAGGCCTTCAGGCATTTTTATAGTCATGGTTTTCAAAACTTTACCTCCCAAATTCTCAATAATTATAAAATTAAAAATATAAAGTATTAAACATTGTTATTTTAGTTTAATCAAAATTCAGAACTATATACCTATTTTAAGACTTAACATTCTTAATTTAAATTTAAAAGCAAAAAAGCATCTATTCCATGCAGAATAGTGCTTTATAATTATTTCAATTTACTATTAAATTTTTCTAAATGTTATGCTAATGAATAATTTTTTCTAAAGTTATCTATAATACTATCTTCTTTTAATCAATTAATTTTTCACTTTTTATCCACAAATAATCCTCAGAAAGTATCTTTACAAACTCCCTATTCTGTGGATAACATTCCTAATTAGTCACAAGACAATTTTAACCTTTTTGAACATTATTAATTGCAGAAATTTTTTTTCATTTAAGTATAATATTTTTTATCTTTTTAAGATATTTTATTTTTTATTGATTTTTTCTCTATAATTATTTATTTATGGTACGGTTCTCCGTAACTATAGCAAGTGAGGTTTTTATTAGTTTAAAATAACATTAGTAACAAGACCTATTTAACTATAAATCTTGTTACTAATTTATAAATCATTTACCTCTATTTATCTTGTGCCAACATTCTTATTAGATTAGCAAAATTATTTGCATCTGCTTCTCTAGCTTCTCTATACCCAATTGAATCCATCTCTTCAAAACTGTAATATTCTGTTTGATAACAATGTCTATACTCATGAGCTAAAGTATGTATTATAGCTAACTTATCTGGTCCACTACTTAAATCCCTAAAATTTCTCCAGAAAAGCTCTATTTTATTTTCAGTACCATACCTTCCCAATTTATACCACCCTAAAATTTCTCTATCTGTATCTCTACAATACTCCATCCCATCTGATACAATTACAGTACATTCTAGTAACATATTAGTATCTTTTCCATTATCCTCAAGTGAATATTTTAGTTCATCCATTATTACAGGTGCCCACTCATTTACTATTTCTTCTACTTTAACTTTATATGATAAATCCATATTCATCACTCCTATCTTTTTCATACTATAATATTACATGTTTTTTTATATTTTCCTTTTTTTATTAGTAGTTATATTGAAATATTTAAGTTCAATGCACCAACCCCAATATCTCTTAACATAAAAGAATAAGGCGCATCCTTTATGGATACACCTTCTTCTTTACTTATATAATCTACTAACCTATCATTTATAGTTAGATTTATTGAATCTACTTCCCTTGGATATTTACTTAACCCTAATAGTTGATTTTCATTATAAATCTTTTTCATCTTAAACTCCTCCTTAAAATTAAAAACTCCTATATGCAAATCAATTACATATAGGAGTTTTCTTATATTAAACTTTTATATAGTTCTATTGTAGGTTTATCTTCATCAATTAACTTATTTAACTTATCCATAGTTTTATCATAGAATCCATTATTTTTAGCATACTTTATTACTTCTTCATAAGTTAGCTCAAAGATATTGTCTGTAACGTTATAGTAAAAATCATCATTCATAACACCAAAGAAATACTTTACTGTATCTTCATAGGTCATTTTTGGTACATCTTCTAAATCACAATCTTCATCTGTATAACAACCATTTCTATCATTCCATTTTAGAAATTCAGCTATCTTAACTCTATGTTTTTCCATATAAAATCTCCTTTTTTATACTCTATAATCAATATAATAATATATATCCCTAATTATTCATAGAAAAATAAAAATCATAATAGATATGGCTTAAAACAATATTTTGTTACAAAAAAAAATTCACCTATTTGGTGAAAAAGTATAGAAAAAAGGATTCAACCCTGTTATTGTTAAATTAAGGAAAAAACAAACAATGAAGGGAGAATCCTTATATGAGCTATAATAGTGCATTTTCACTTGAATAAATTTACAGTTGAATAGAAAAACACTTTCTTAAGCTACTTTAAGTTGCTCGAAAATTTTTTCTAGCGGAACTCCATTTTGAGCCGCGTTATATATTGATG
>NZ_WHJC01000066.1 GCF_009295725.1 Clostridium tarantellae | reverse complement strand
TATTTTTATAGAAAGAAATAGTCATTAAATGTAGAAAAATGTAAAACGAACGAAATTAACATAAAACTTTTCATTTGATAAAATTAATATGTAATTGAAAAAAAATACAAATATATTTTAAAATGGTTAATTAGTATTAATATTAAATTTATTACAAAATAAATTATGAATGGATAAAAAATTTATTTTGATAATTTATATACAATTATGTATTTAATATGAGTATTTGTATTTTAATTTACTTTTTATTAAAAATAAGGAGGTATATATGGGGGAACAGGTTATAAGTTTTAATGATATTTTTAAAGCTATAAAAAAAAGATGGAAGCTCATGGTTATACTAACGGTATTATTGACAATAGCTTCAGGAATAATAAGTTTTTTTGTAATTAAGCCACAGTATGAAGGTATAGTTAAATTATTTATTGGTAAAGAACAATCTTCTTCATCTGAAAAAGGTTATGACAATAATGATGTAATGATGTATCAAAATTTAATAAAAACATATGCAGAAGTAGTTCAAACATCAGATCTTATAACTAATGCTATGAAAAATAATAATATAAATAAACAAACTTCAGAAATATTAGCAGGATTAACTGTTGTACCAAGAGCTGATACTCAAATATTAGAAATTAAATTTAAGAGTGGAAATAAAGAAGAAGTGGTATCAGTTTTAAATGCTATAAGTGATGAGTTTATGCATAAAGCAAATGAATTAGTTGAAAATGGTAATGTACAAGTTATACAAAAAGCTGAAATACCTACATCACCAGTAAGTCCAAATAAATTATTAAATATGGTAATTGCTTTTATTTTAGGAATTATGATTAGTTTAGGAATAATTTTTTTATTAGAATACTTAGATAATACATTTAAAAGCAGAAAAGATGTGGAGAATTATTTTAATATACCCGTTATAGGAGCTATACCAAAACAAGATGAATTATAGAAAAGAAATTTAATATTTCTTTATTTATAATGGGGGAGGGATAAAATGGAAAGTTTAAGGAGGATTAAGGTTTTACTGTTATTTTTAGTAGATATCTTTTTTATTAACATAGCTTATGCTTTTAGTTTTTTTATAAAACATTCTTTTAACTTTTCCTATGAAAAGCTAGATGTATATATAAAATATGCACCTATTATAGTTTTACTATATATTGTTCCTTTAATATTTATGAGAATGTATAGAAGCTTATGGAGATTAGCTGGCATAGATGAGTTTATGAGAGGAGTTATAGCCTGTTTTTTAGGAGTAGGATTTAATTTAATCTTTATGACTACCATTAGTAATGGTATTCCAGTAATGATTACATTGATGTCAGGAATATTTATAACAGTTTTATTAATTGGTTTTAGACTTTCTTTTAGAGTATATAGAAGAATGTCTTTATATGGAACATTATTAAATAAAATTCCTAAAAGTAATGTGCTTATAATTGGAGCAGGTGCTTGTGGAAGAATTGTTTTAACAGAAATGAAAAGAGAATCAGGTGCTGGATTTAAGCCCATTGGAGTAATAGATGATGATAAGCACAAAATAGGAACTTTTATAAATGGAGTTAAAGTTTTAGGAGATAGAAAGTATATTAAAGAAGCTGTAAAGAATAATAATGTGGATTTAATACTTATAGCAATTCCAAGTTTAAGTTCAGATGATAAAAAAGAAATAATAGCCTTATGTCATGAAACAAAAACAAAAGTTAAACTTATGCCTGGACTTTATGAAATGATTGGAGGACAAGTTAATTTAACTAAAATGAGAGATGTGGATCTTAAAGATTTACTAGGTAGAGAGGAAGTGAAATTAGATAAAAAAAATATAAAAAAATATATAAATTTCAAAAGAGTATTAGTAACTGGTGGAGGAGGTTCTATAGGATCAGAACTTTGTAGACAAATAGCCTATTTTAATCCAAAAGAGTTAATAATATTAGATATTTATGAAAATAACGCATATGAATTACAAAATGAATTATCAAGAGTATTTCCAAATGTTAACCAAAAAGTAGTAATAGCATCTGTAAGAGATAAACTGAAAATAGAAAATGTATTTGATAAGTATAAACCACAAGTTGTTTTTCATGCAGCAGCGCATAAACATGTTCCACTTATGGAATTTAATCCAGAAGAAGCCATAAAAAATAACGTGGTAGGTACATTAAATGTGGCAGAGGCAGCTAGTAAATACGGTGTGGATAAATTTGTTTTAATATCAACAGACAAAGCAGTTAATCCAACAAATGTTATGGGTGCTACAAAAAGAATATGTGAAATGATAATACAGGCTATAAATCTGACTCACGGACACTTATAATCCAATTTATGTAATTATGAGTTTCTATAAAAAAATAATTTTGAAAATAATAAAAAACCATCACTTTTTAGTGTAAAATTTATTTGCAAAAACAAAAAATAAACAAAAAGGATGGTTTTTAATGATCAAAATAAATGACCAAGAATATATTACTACAAATTTACTTAAAAATCTAGAAAAAATGGTTCCATTATCTTTGAATAGATTAAAAAATTTAGCTGCTTTAGTCTTTGGAATAGTTATAGGAGAGTCAGTTTTAGTTTCAAATATAGCTCAAGAATTGAAAGATAACTATTCAGAAGGTACAGAAGCAAGTAAAATCAAAAGAATTTATAGATTCTTACTTAATGATAAATTTGATTCAGAAGAAATTTATAGATTTTTCATATACAATGCTTTGAAGAACTATAAAAATTTTAACAATAAAATTGATGTTATTGTTGATCATACAACAATTGAAGATAAGTTTGTAATACTTCAATTTGTAATGAGAGTAGGAAAAAGATCGGTGCCACTTTGGTATAAAGTATTCCGATATAAAGAAGAAGGTAATAAAAGCTTTACCTATGTTAAAGAAGGTTTGAATTTTGTATATTCAATTTTAAAACCTTATAATTTTGAAGTTACCATTTTAGCTGATAGAGGTTTTAAATCTATAGATTTATTTAAATTTATAGAAGAAGATTTAAAGTGGTATTACTGTATTAGATGTACTAAGGACATGCTTATCGAAATACAAAATAAGCCTAACATTAAGGTGCTTTCTGATATAAAGCTAACCAAATCAAGAGCTAAATATTTTTATGATGTAAAGTTGTCAGCTCAAGAGCATGTTTGTAATCTTGCTATTAATAAAGATTCCGATAGTGATGATGCTTGGTATATTGCAAATAATATCGATGGACCTAAAGCAATTTTAAGGTATAAAAGAAGGTTTGAAATTGAAGAAACATTTAAAGATTTTAAAAGTGGTGGATTTAATCTTGAAGAAACTTGGAGTAAAAATATAACATTTATAAAGAACTTATATTTGTGTATTAGTATAGCTTATTATTTTGTAATATCAATAGGAACTATTTGTATGAAAAATAAGAAAAATAAAATTATATCAGTAACTAGGAAGTTAAAAGGAAAAGAAAGAAGAGTTTATAGTTTATTTAGATCTGGACTTAAGTGGATAAAAAGAGCTTACTATCAATGTAGGAAAAAATATTATCTGAAATTTTCTTTTTTAATTTATGAGTTGTGATAAACATTTAAAATTTAATAAAAATATAAAATACTTTATTGAGTTATACGCTGTAGACCCTATATATTGAAAATAAGTAATAAATTTGATTGGTATTTTAAAATCGAAATATTTTTCATTAGTAAAGTAATTTATTGTAAAATAACTGTCTGTGAATCAGGGCTATAAATAGTAAAAGTAAAACAGAATTTGTGGCAGTTAGATTTGGAAATGTTCTTGGTAGTAATGGTTCTGTAATACCATTATTCAAAAAACAAATAGCGGAAGGTGGGCCAATAACTCTAACAAACAAGCATATAACAAGATACTTTATGCTTATTCCAGAAGCAGCTCAGCTTGTTCTTCAAGCAGGAGCCTATGCAAAAGGGGGAGAAATATTTGTATTAGACATGGGAAAACCAGTTAAAATACATGATTTAGCTAAAAACTTAATAAAACTTTCAGGATATGAACCTTATGAGGAAATAGACATAGAAATAACAGGTCTTAGACCAGGAGAAAAGTTATATGAAGAACTTCTTATGGATGAAGAAGGATTAAAAGAAACACCTCATAAGAAAATATTTATAGGTAAGCCAGGAAAATTTGATTTAGAAAAATTAAAAGAAGATATAAATGAATTATTACATTTAAGTAAGTATGGAAATGGTGAACAATTAAGATGCAAAATTGAAAAAGTTGTACCTACTTACTTTAGAAAAAATAAACAGAGTAAAGAAAAAAAAGAAAAAGGGGAAGACATATTATTTAGTGAAACTGCTATGCTACCAAATAGAATAAAAGCATAGGAGAGTTTATATGAAAAGAGCGTTTGATTTTATTATAAGTTTAATTTCATTAATAATTTTGATACCCATAATATGTATTATTTCAATAATAATAAAAGCAACATCACAAGGTCCTATATTTTTTAAACAAAGAAGAATAGGAAAAAATAATGAAGAATTTAAAATATTAAAATTTAGAACTATGAGAATTGATACACCTAATGTAGCTACCCACTTATTAAAAAATGCAGAAAGTTTTATAACACCTATTGGAAAAGTTTTAAGAAAAACAAGCTTAGATGAATTACCACAGTTAATAAATATATTAAAAGGTGATATGAGTTTAGTTGGTCCAAGACCTGCTCTTTATAATCAATATGATTTAATTAATTTAAGAACAAAGTTAGGAGTACATAAATTAGTACCTGGATTAACAGGATGGGCTCAAATAAATGGAAGAGATGAAATAGAGATTCTAGACAAAGTTAAATTAGATGAAGAGTATAGAAAAATTCACAGCTTTTTTATGGATTTTAAAATAATATTTTTAACTGTTTTTAAAGTTTTAAAAAGTGATGGTGTTAGTGAAGGTGTTAAAACACAAAAGACAATTGATAGATAAAGGTATAGAAATGGTGATTAAATGAAGATCTTAATTACAGGTGTATATGGTATAGTAGGAAGTTATTTAAATGAATACTTAAAAATTAATAATAATGTTATAGGAATAGGAAAAAGAAAAGAATTTAAAAAGTGTTGTAAATATTATTCTTGTGATATTACAGATAAAAATAAACTAGAAAGTATTATAAAAGAAAATAAAGATATAGATATAATTATTCACTGTGCTGCATTAGCTCATAATAAGGGAAATGATTTATCTTATGATAAATTTATGAAGGTTAATTATGAAGCAACAAAGTATTTAGTAGATTTAAGCAAAGAATATTTAAATCTTAAAAACTTTATATTTCTAAGTACTATATCTGTTTATGGAGAAAAATTAAATAAGGATAGTTACATAGAAATAGATTCATGTAATCCTAAAAGTCCCTATGCCATAGCAAAGAAAAAATCAGAAGATTATATAATAGAAAATTATAATAAAAATTATTCTATTTTAAGATTAGCTCCAGTTTATTCTAAAGATTTTACTTTAAATATAGAAAGAAGAAGTAAGGTAAAGGGTATCCCTTATAAGGTAGGAGATGGAAGTCAAAAACTGAGTTTATGTAATATAAGAAATATTTATGAAGCAGTAAATTATATAATTAATAATTCAGAAAAAGAAAAATGTTCTATATACAATATATCAGATAATGTTATATATGATTTTAATGATTTATTAGAGTTTATAGGGTTTAGATATGCAAAATTAAAAGTTCCTAAATTTTTATTTAAGGTATTACATAATGTAAATAAAAAGATTATGGGAAAACAATTTATACATGAAAATACCATAAAGCTTATAAGTGATAACATATATTCTTCTGAAAAAATTAGTAGAAAAGTTAATATGAGATTTAATATTAAGGATGTAATATAGATGAAAATATTAGTAGTAACTCAATATTTTTGGCCAGAAGATTTTAGAGTTAATGATATATGTGAAGGACTTAAAGAAGCAGGACACCAAGTTGAAGTATTAACAGGACTACCTAATTATCCAGAGGGAAAAATATTTAAAGGTTATTCTTTATTTAAAAAAAGACCTAAAGAATATAAGGGTATGAAAGTTATGAGGGTGCCTATGGTGCCGAGAGGAAAAAATAGTGCTTTAATGTTAGCTTTAAATTATATTTCATTTATGATAATGGCGTCATTAAAAGCTGTTACATTGTTTAAAAAATATGATAGAGTATTTGTTTTTCAAGTATCCCCTATAACTTCAGCAGTGCCAGCTATAATTTTATCTAAAATAAAAAAAATTCCTTCATATATATATGTACAAGATTTATGGCCAGAAACTTTTTATTCCATAGTAAATATATCAAATAAAAGAGTAAGAAGTTTAATGAAGAGAATTTGTAATAGAATATACGGAGCTTTTGATAAATTGCTATTAGCTTCTAAGGGATATGAAAATATATTTATAAAAGAAGGAATTAATAAAAATAAATTAGAGTATTTTCCTCAATGGGCAGAAGATTTTTACAGTAATAAAAATGAGAATATAGATTTAAATAAAACAGATTTTATAGTAACTTTTGCAGGGAATATTGGAAAAGCTCAAAGTGTAGATACTATTATAAAGGCTGCGAATTTAGCAAAAGAGCATAAAAGAATAAAGTGGCACATAATAGGGGATGGAAGTGAGTTTGAAAGTATAAAAAACCTTGTAAAAGATTATTGTTTACATGAAACTGTTAAATTATTTGGAAGAAAACCTTCTAAAGATATGCCTAAATATTTTTCTCAATCAGATGCACTTATTGTTACTTTAAAGGATGAAGAAATTTTAAAGGTTACTTTACCAGCAAAAGTACAATCTTACATGGCAGCAAGTAAACCTATATTAGCAGCTATAAGTGGAGAAGGAAACAGAGTAATAAAGGAAAGTAATTCTGGTATTACTACAGAAGCAGAAGATTATGAAGGATTATATGATAATGTAATGAAACTACATAAAATGAATGAAGAACAAAGAAAAACTATGGGTAATAATGGGAAAAAGTATTTTGAAGAAAATTTTACACGATATAAATTATTAAAAAAGTTAAACATAATATTAAATTAGCAAGGGAGGGTGTTTTATGTTTAAAGACAAAGTACTTTTAATAACAGGGGGCACAGGTTCTTTTGGACATACTGTTCTAGAGAGATTTATAGATACAGATATTAAAGAAATAAGAGTTTTTTCAAGGGATGAAAAAAAACAAGATGATATGAGAAACCATATTAAAAATGATAAGGTTAAATATTACATAGGTGATGTACGCGATATTGAAAGTTTAAATTATGCAATGAAGGGTGTGGATTATGTTTTTCATGCGGCCGCATTAAAGCAAGTTCCTTCTTGTGAGTTTTACCCAATGGAAGCGGTGAAAACCAATGTGGAAGGTTCGGATAATGTATTTAAATCAGCCATAGAACATGGAGTTAAAAAGGTAATACTTTTAAGTACAGATAAAGCAGTTTATCCAGTAAATGCTATGGGTATATCAAAGGCATTAGCAGAAAAAGCTATGGTAGCAAGAGCAAGAGCAGCTCATGAAGATGAAACTGTATTTTGTGGAACAAGATATGGAAATGTTATGGCATCAAGAGGATCAGTTATTCCTTTATTTGTAGAATTAATGAAAGAAGGTAAGGATTTAACAGTAACAGATCCAGAAATGACAAGATATATGATGTCTTTAGAAGAGTCTGTTGACTTAGTATTATATGCTTTTAAAAATGGTAATCAGGGAGATATATTTGTTCAAAAAGCACCTGCATGTACTATTCTAGAATTAGCTACAGCATTAAAAGAGCTTTTTAATTCAGAGGTAGGAATAAAAATAATAGGAGCTAGACATGGAGAGAAAGCTTATGAAACTCTTTTAACTAAAGAGGAGTTTGTTAAAGCAGAAGACCATGGAAATTATTTTAGAATTCCATCAGATAATAGAGATTTAAATTATGCTAAGTACTTTACTGAAGGTAATGGTTCAAGAAGAAACCAAGAAGAATATAATTCAGATAACACAAACAGAATAAATGTGGAAGAAGTTAAAAAGATGTTATTAAAGTTACCTTATATTAGAGAGGAATTAGCAAAGTTTAATGAAGAAAATTCAGAAAATGATGAAGCTTTAGAAGAAGTAGCAGTAGTATAGGAGAATTTAAAATGAAAGTATTAGTAACGGGAGCTAATGGATTTATAGGTAAGAATTTAATAGCTAAATTAAATGAATTAGGGAATTATGAAGTAATTTCAATAGATAAAGAGAATTCTAAAGAGGAATTAGTTGAAGGTGTTAAAAAGTCAGATTTTATAATTCATTTAGCAGGCATAAATAGACCTAAAAATGAAAGTGAGTTTTTTCAAGGCAATACTGGATTAACAGAGGAAATAGTAAAAATATTAAAGGAGTATAAAAAGAATAGCCCTATTTTAATAACTTCTTCTATACAAGCAGATTTAGATAATGCTTATGGAAAAAGTAAAAAAGGTGCTGAAGAGGCTCTATTAGCTTATAAATATGATACTGGAGCTAAAGTTTTTATATATAGATTACCTAATGTATTTGGTAAGTGGTGTAAACCAAATTATAATTCAGCCGTAGCTACCTTCTGTCATAATATTGCTAGAGATGAAAAAGTATGGGTTTCAGATGGAAATAAGGAGTTAACTTTAGTTTATATAGATGATGTAGTAAGAAATATTATACATACTATGGATAATAAAGATGAGGCTTTAAGTGGATTTTTAACTGTGGATGTAGAACATAAAGCTACACTTAGAGAAATAGTTAACTTACTAAATTCTTTTAAAAATAGTAGAGAAACTTTAAGTATTCCTAATATGGAAAATGAATTAACTAAGAAGTTATACAGTACATATTTAAGTTATTTACCAGAAGATAAATTTAGTTACCCATTAAAAATGCATATTGATGATAGAGGTTCTTTTACTGAGTTTATAAAAAATAAAGATAGAGGACAAGTATCAGTAAATATATCTAAACCAGGAATAACAAAGGGAAATCACTGGCACCATACGAAAAATGAAAAGTTTTTAGTAGTTAGTGGTGAAGGGATTATAAAGCTTAAAAAAATAGATAGTGATGAAATCATAGAATACAAAGTAAGTGAAGAAAAACTAGAAGTGGTAGACATACCTGTAGGTTATACACACAGTATAGAGAATACTGGAGATAAAGACATGGTAACAGTTATGTGGGTAAACGAAATTTTTGATAAGGAAAAACCAGATACTATTTATTTGGAGGTATAGTAATGAAAAAGCTTAAAGTAATGACAATAGTAGGGACAAGACCTGAAATTATAAGACTTGCAGAAACAATAAAAAAATGTGATGAATATTTTGAACACATATTAGTTCATACAGGACAAAACTGGGATTATACATTAAATGATGTATTTTTTAAAGAATTAGAATTAAGAGAACCTAATTATTTTTTAGGGGTTGTAGGTAATGACTTAGGAGAAACCATGGGTAATATAATATCAAAAAGTTATTACATATTAGAAAAAGAAAAGCCAGATGCGTTATTAATCTTAGGTGATACTAATAGTTGTTTAAGTGCTATTGCAGCAAAAAGATTAAAAATTCCAGTATTTCATATGGAAGCAGGGAATAGATGCTTTGATCAAAATGTTCCTGAAGAAATTAATAGAAGAATAGTAGATGTTACTAGTGATGTTAATATGGCTTATACAGAACATGCAAGAAGATACTTATTATCAGAAGGTATGAGGAAAGAATACACCTTTGTTACAGGCTCACCACTACCAGAAGTATTTAAAAAATATATGGATAAAATAGATGAAAGTGATGTACTAGAAAGATTAACCTTGCAAAAAGGTAAATATATTTTAGTAAGTGCTCATAGAGAAGAGAACATAGACAATAATGAAAATTTTAAAAATTTAATAGATGCATTAAACTCTATAGCAGAAATTTATAATATGCCAGTAATATATTCAACTCATCCAAGAAGTTGGAAGAGAATAGAGGAAAAAGGAATTAACTTTCATGAAAATATAAAACAATTAAAGCCATTTGGGTTCTATGATTATAACAAACTTCAAAAAGAAGCCTTTTGTGTATTATCAGACAGTGGATCACTAGCAGAAGAATCAAGTATTATGGGATTTCCAGCAGTATCAATAAGAACAAGTACAGAAAGACCAGAAGCTATAGATAAAGGTTCAGTTATATTAGGAGGAATAACCTTTGATAGTATAACTCAAGCTATGGAAGTTATAACTAAGGAGAGAACATTAGGAGAAGAGGTAATTAAAGCTCATGATTATACAGATACTAATGTTTCTATAAAGGTTGTGAATATAATTCAAGGATATACTTCTGTGATTAATAAGTTTATATGGAGAAAGTAGATAGGAGTAAACAATATGGCAAATATTACAGCTATAGTTTTAACAAAAAATGAGGAAAAGAATATTGTTAAATGTATAAATAATTTAAAAAGATTTTGTAAAGATATACTTATTATTGACAGTTATAGTACAGATAAAACTTTAGAGTTATGCGAAAAACTAAAAGTAAAGGTTGTTCAAAGAAAATTTATAGATCATTCCGAACAATTTAATTGGGCTTTAGAAAATTCAAATATTAATACTGAGTGGATTATAAGAGTTGATGCTGATGAAGAATTTACAGACGAATTAATAAATGAAATAAAAGAAAAGATTGATAACATTCCTAATAATGTATCAGGAATAGTTTTAAAAGCAAGAGTTTACTTTATGGGAAAATGGATAAAACATGGAGGAATATATCCATTGCATTTATTAAGATTATTTAGAACAGGATCAGCTTATTCAGAAAAAAGAGAAATGGATGAACATATAGTAGTAAAATATGGGGAAATAATTAAATTTAACAATGATTTTATTAATAACAGTAATAATACATTAACACAATGGATTGATAAACATAATTGGTATTCAAATAAGGAACTAAAAGCTTATTTAAATAGAAATAATGACTTAAGCACTTTAGCAGATAAACAAAATATGAAAAGACGTTGGTTAAAAAATAAAGTGTTTTATAAAATACCATTATTTACAAGGGCGAAATTATATTATCTTTATAGATATTATATTAAATTAGGATTTTTAGATGGACAAGAAGGTAAAATATTTCATTTTTTACAAGCTTATTGGTATAGGTTCTTAGTAGATTCTAAGATTTATGAAAAGAAAGTTAAAAATTAGGTAGAGAAATGAAAAAGATAATTTTTGTAAATGATACGGCAGCAACAATGTGTGGAGCTGTAACTATTTTAAAAGAATTTATTAAGAATATAACTAAAAATCTTGATAACAACTATATATTTTATATTTTTTGTAGTATCGATTTAAAAGAGTTTGAAACAGAAAATATACATATTGTAAATAATATAAAAGCAAAAAAATGGATTGATAGAATAAAATGGGATATTTTTGGAATGAAATTTTGGGCAAAAAAGAATAGTATAAATCCTGATTTAATAATTTCACTTCAAAATACAGGAATTATGTCTTTTAAAAATGTACCTAAGATGACATATATTCATCAAGCTATACCTTATAACAAAGAAATTAAATGGAATATTTTAAATAAAGAAGAACAAAGATATATTTTCTATAAATATATATATAAATGTTTAATAGGTATAACAACAGTAAAAAATATAATAATTGTTCAATGTAATTGGATGAAGAAAGAAGTTATAAAAGCTCACAAATTTAATCCTAAGGATGTATATGTAATAGAACCAAAATTAAATTTAAAAAAGTTTAAACAACAAAATAATAATAAATTTTTAAGTGAAGATAATGAATTAAAGCTCCTATATCCAGCAGGATATACAAAGTATAAAAATCATAAAATATTAATAGAAGCTTTAAATGAAATAAAAAAGATTAAGCCTAATATAAAGTTTAAATTATATTTAACAATAGAAAAAGATACAAATAAAGAATTTTTTGAAAAAATAAAAGAATTAAATATGGAAAAAGAAGTGGTGTTTTTGGGGAATGTTAAATTTGAGAGCTTAGTTGATTTTTATAAAAATTGCAATATTGTTTTGTTTCCTAGTTATCTTGAAACTGTAGGATTACCATTGTTAGAAGCTGCTTATTTTGGAAAATATATTATTGTATCAGATATTCAATATGCTAGAAATGCTTTAAAAAACTATACAGGTGTTACATATTGTAAACATAATAATTTTAAAGAATGGTCAAAGGCAATTATTAATAATGAAAATTCTAAAAGAATTTATGAATTTAAAAATAATAGAAAAGATGATGCTAATATTATAAAATTAATAAAAATTTCAACTAATTAAAATAAAAAAAGAGAGATAAATTATGAATAAAATAATTAGTAAATGTAGAGGATGTTTTATAATAAGTGTTTTAATAGCTCATTGTCCAATAAAAAGTTCATATAAATTATTAAATAATATTTGGTCAATTTTAGGGACAATTGGAGTTGTAGGTTTTTTTATTTTATCAGATTTTTTATTTGCATATAATAAAGATTCATTTAATGAATTAATAAAAAAAAAGATTAAAAATTTAGTTATACCGTGGTTTATTTGTTCAACAGTAATATTTGTTATTACTTCTATATTGGGGGAAAATAGCAATGAAATGAATTTTATTGATTATATTAAGTTTATTTTTGGATATGGAAGTTTATATTATTTTATTACAGTATTAATAAGTATGTTTATAGTTTTTTATGTAATAAAGAAAAGTAATATATTACTGTCTGTATTACTTATTATTACTCCAATTAATATAATGTTATCTTATCTAAATATAATTTCAATAGATAACAAATATTTAGATGTATTAAATTGGATATCTTTTTTTACTATAGGTTATATTTTAAATAAAAAAAATTTACATAAATATGTTATTCAATTAATAAAAAATAATTTATTTGATTTATATTTCTTAGATAAAAATGGATTTCAATTGGACAAACAAAAAAATAATTTAAAAGAAGATAAAGTATTAAACATAGATATTAATGAAAAAATAGAAGATTCTAGAGTAATTACTAAGGATATTTTTAATAAAAAAGTTACAATGAATGATAGAGGAGAAAATGAAATTGTAAATTTAGATAAAGGATGGTTTAAATTAGATGAACAATATTATAGATATAATATTGACTTTATTATTGTAATAATATCCCTTGGTGCAACAGGAATAACTTTACTTTGTGTAGCATTAAAGGTAGCTAGATTATTATTTGAATTGGCATTTAATAAGCTTTTTGCTATACTTTTTGCTTTTGCAGATATAGATGATGGAAAAAAAATAAGAGAAATTTTAAAGAATATACTATCTATTTTTGCAGTTTTATTTGCTACAGCAATAATGGTTAAGTTATATATTATTTTTACAACTTGGATTGGATCTAAAATGGGAAATGTTGAAGTTGGATTAGGTTTTAGCTCAGAGAATTTAGCAAAAATTTTAGTTCAAATTGGAGCGTCTATAGCGGTTATTGATGGACCTAATATAATAGAAAAAGTTTTAGGCATAGATGCTGGTTTAAGAGGCGGATTTGGAACAGTAATGAGTGCTTATGGTGTTGCTAAAGGGTTAGGCCTTAGTAGAAAAACTATTTCTAGTGGCGCAAAATTGGTAGGAAAAGCTGCAGGAACATCTGCTAATATAGGTGCTGGTATGTTAGGAGGAATAGTAGGAATAAATAAAGGAAAAGGTTCATCATTGCAAGAACAAGATAATTTAAAAAATAATTCTAATATAAAAGATAAAAATCTTCAGAATGAAATGAATAATTACAAAAGTAATAGTTCTTCAAATATAGATAATAAAAACAATGATAAAGAAAATATGAATACAAAAAATAAACAAAATAATAGTATGATTAATAATAATGAAAATGATTTAAGTACATTAAAAGCTAAAAATAATAAAATAGCAGATGATTTTAATGATAATAAATCTTTAAGTTTAGGAAATGAAATAAAAGACAATAACAAAAGTGATATTATGGAAAATAATAATAATAAATTAAATAATATAAATGGATATAAAGGTAATAGTTTAAATGAACAAATGAAAAATCAAGATAATAATAACTCTTTAAATTCTGAAACAAATAAACAAAGGGAATCACAACCAAAAACATATGATAAAAATTCTTTAGATTATAACAATAGATATAAAGGAAATAGTTTGGATGAAGAAATGAAAAATAATAATAACTTTAAACAACCTAATAAAAATAGTGA